>NZ_JBQGCX010001319.1:0-1593 GCF_052038725.1 Actinosynnema sp. | reverse complement strand
GCCGCGGTGATCGCCGCCCGGTGGCGGGGGTCGTCCTCGCCGGGGTCGACGACGACGGCCTCGACCGCCCCCGGCGCCGACAGCACCCACGTGTTCGTGCCGTCCAGGGTCATCACGGACGGGTTGTCCGCCAGCAGGACCGCCGCCTCCGGCGTGACCAGCCGCAGGACCCCGTACGCGGGGTGCTCGAACCGCTCCCCCTCGGCGGGCCGCCCGCTCACGGCAGCACCACCCGCACCACGTCGCCGTCCCGCACCAGCTTCGGGATCACCCGGTCCACCTCCCGCTCGACGGCCAGCACCTCGGCGACCGTCCCCAGCTCGACCAGGTCAGCCAGCGCCACCCAGGTGGGCGGCAGCAGCAGCCTGCGGCCCCCCTCCCAGTCGGCGATGGCCTCGGACGGCCGCTGCCACACCGCGTCGGACGCCTCGCTGGTCACCCCGTCCGCCAGCTGCCCGTCCGGCAGGGCGGCGGTGAAGAACCGGGTGTCGTAGCGGCGCGGCTCCTCCACCGGGGTCACCCAGTTCGCCCACGGCCGCAGCAGGTCGGCGCGCAGCACCAGGCGCGCCCCGGCCAGGAACGCCGCCAGGGACAGCTCCCTGCGCTCCAGCGCCCGCCGCTCGGCGAAGTACGCGCTCGCGTCCGCGACGACCTCCGAGGCCGACGGTCCGGCCAGCAGCACCCCGGACTCCTCGAAGGTCTCCCGCACGGCCGCGCACACCAGCGCGCGGGCCACCTCCTCGCCGCACCCGAAGCGCCCGGCCCACCACGACGGCGGGGGCCCGGCCCACTCCACGGAGGTGTCCGCGTCGCGCGGGTCGACCCCGCCGCCGGGGAACACCGTCATGCCGCCCGCGAAGGCCATGCCGAGCACCCGGCGCTGCAGGAACACCTCCAGACCGCGCTCGCCGTCGCGGACCAGCAGCACCGACGCCGCGTCCCTGGTGGGGGCGGGCGGGTCCGGCGTGGTCGCGGGGAGCGCGCCGGAGGGCAGGACGAGTTCCTCGGGGAGTTCTCGCACGACCGCGAGCGTACGGCCGATCACGCCCCGCGACACCGGGCAGGATGGGAATCGTGGAGATGAAGGGGAAGGGCTGTCTGGTCAACCTCGCCGCGCTCGTCGCGGGCGCCTTCGGCGGGGTGGCGCTGACCGCGGTGACGGGCGTGCTGCTGTTCATGCCCTCGACCGACGTGATCAGCAGCAAGCCGACCGAGGGGGACAAGCCGGGGATCTACGTGCAGGAGAGCACCCGGTTCTTCGGGGGCCCCACGCACGAGGTGTGGCTGGGCTGCGTGGAGCGGGCGCACGTGATCGAGGTTCCCACCGGGTGGGAACCGATCCCCGAGGTCGAGTACACCGGGACCGGGCTCGACCTGGTCTTCCCGGACGGGGGCCGGATCTCGGTGCCCGAGGCCAAGTACGCCGGGGACTACTGCTAGCGGGAGGTCTGGTGACGGTCGTGGGCGAACCACTGCGGGTGGGGCTGGTCGGCGCGGGTCCGTGGGCGCGGGCGGTGCACGCGCCGGGGCTGGCCGCGCACCCCGGCGTGGAGCTGGTGTCGGTGTGGGGGCGGCGGCACGACGTGGCCGCCG
>NZ_JBQGCX010001318.1:0-3321 GCF_052038725.1 Actinosynnema sp. | reverse complement strand
GCGGAGCGCGACCGGCTCGACACCGCGATGGAGCAGCGGGCGCGGGAGCTGGGGATCGACGCGTCGACGTCGGACGGGCTGACCAGGCTGCTGAACGACCCCGAGTACGCGCGGATGATGGACGAGCGGCGGGTCGCGGCGACCAAGGCGGACAACGCGCTGGCGGTGCAGAAGAGCATCACGGAGGCGGAAGCGCTGGCCGAGCACAACGGGTGGCGCGACGCCTCGGGGAAGGCCGACGTCCGGGTGCTGGCCTGGGACCCGTACGGGCCGCGCGGGGACGGCGCGACCGCGATCGCGTACGGCAACCCGGACACCGCGAAGAACCTGGCCGTGGCCGTGCCCGGCACCGGTTCCACGCTGGACAGCTTCTCCGTGGACCAGGCGGGGAACCTGCGGGCTGAGATGGGCGCGGAGGGCACCGCCACGATCCAGTGGCTCGGCTACGACGCGCCCGGCTGGGCGATCGGTGAGGTCGACAATCCCGCCCAGGCACGCGAGGGCGGGCTGAACCTGGTCGCGGACGTGGACGGCTACCGCGCCGCCGCCGAGGCTGCGGGCAACCACCAGCACCTGACGGTGATCGGGCACTCCTACGGCTCCACCACGGTCGGCCACGCGGGCCTGAACGGGCTGAAGGCGGACGACATCGCGTTCGTCGGCTCGCCCGGCGTGGGCGCGTCGAACGTGAACCAGCTCTCGGTGGGCCCCGGTCACGTCTACGCGGGCGCGACCGAGCACGACCCGGTGGTCCAGGGCACGAGTTCGTCGTGGTTCACCGAGGACGGCTCGTCCACCGGGCCCTACGACAAGGACTTCGGGGCCAGGGTCTTCGGCACCAGCGATTCCAAGAACCTGCTCGGCGCGCACACCCAGTACTACGACCCCGGTTCGGAGTCCATCCAGAACCTGGCGCGGATCGCCAACGGCGACGGCGGTTCGGTGACCTCGCAGAAGTGGCACGACAACCCGCTCGGCCCGTCGCTGCCCGGCTCGGACCTGCCCATCGTCGGGCCCGTGGTGGACGTGGTCGGCAACACGGCCGTGGGCGCGGCGGACCTGGTGATCGACGCGGGCAGCGGCCTGTGGGACGCCGGGAGCGCCGCCGTGGACGGTCGCTGGGGCGACGCGGGCCGGGGCGTGCTGGACACGGCGGGCGAGGTGCTGAACGACGCGGGCGACATCGTGCTCGACGGGGTCGGCGACGCGGTGGAGTTCGGCAAGGACGTCTGGGACAACACGCTCGGGCGCTTGTTCTAGGACCGGGTCCGGGGCCCCAGGTCAGGGGCCCCGGACGGTTCAGGCCGCCGTGCAGGGGCCGACCGTGACCTCGGTGCCCTTGCCGTCGTAGCTGTTCTCGTCGTACTGGCGCACCGGGCACACGACGACGTCGCCCACGGCCACGCCCTCGGGGAGCTTGTCCAGGTCCGCGACGGCGGGGCTGACGGGCTCCACGGCGCCCTGGGGTTCCGCGCCGTCGATCTCCAGGTGCGCGTAGGCCGGTTTCACCGAACCGGGGATGCTCTCGTAGCTCTCGTGCAGCGACAGGACCTTGTAGCGGACCTCGCCCTGCCACTCGCTCGAACAGCCCGTCAGCAGGAACCCCAGCGCCAGCAACGCGATACCCAGTCGCCTCATGGCGTCGAACCTAACCGGCGGGAGGAGCGCTCGCCCCCGTTTTCACGGCTTCACGCCTTGCGGCAGGAGCTGATCGTCACCTTGGGGCCGACGTCGTCGAACGCGTTGTCGTCGTGGCTGCGCACCTGGCACAGCACGGCGTCGCCCGCCTTCACGTCGGCGGGGAACTGGTCGAGGTCGGCCCCCTCCTTCGCGAGGGCGGGCTCGTCCTTCGACATCTCCTGGTCGAGCGTGATCAGCACGTGGGGCTTGAGCAGCTGACCCGACTTGTTCTCGCGCTCGGGGAGCACTTCGGTCACCTTGAAGCGGACCTCGCCCTCCCAGCTGCTCGAACAGCCCGTCAGCAGGAACCCCAGCGCCAGCAACGCGATACCCAGCCGCCTCATGGCGTCGAACCTAACCGCGCCGGGCGTCCACCACCCTCAGAACCGCAGAAGTGGCAGGTGCTCCGACAGGTCCGCGCGCGTGCCCGACGCCGTCACCCGCGACGCCGCCAGGGCGGACTCCCAGGTCAGCCTGCCGGTCGCCAGCTCCAGCCAGGTGCGGGGGTCCGTCTCGACCACGTTCGGCGGGGTGCCCCTGGTGTGCCTCGGGCCCGCCACGCACTGGACCGCCGCGAACGGGGGGACGCGCACCTCGACGGTGTGGCCCGGCGCGGCGTGCTCCAGGGTGCGCAGGCTGAGCCTGACCGCCGCCGCCAGGTCCGGGCGGGGCGGGCGGGTCGACTCGTCCTCCAGCCACGGCAGCACGGCCTCGACTGCCGCCCTGGTCTCGGTCGGGTCGGGTGGTTTCCTCGGCACGGCACTGACCCTATCGGCGGACTTCCTGCCCCGCGGCCAGCATCGCCTCGGTCAGCAGCTCGTCGACCTGGTGGGCGAGCCTGCGGTTGTCGGTCGGGGTGAACGTGCTCCACGCCTCGGCGCCCTGCGAGGTGCGCCGCTGCTGGAGGAAGCGGCCCTCCTCGTTGTCGAAGAACCCCACCACGCGGTCCGGGCGGCAGCGCTTGCCGTAGCGGTCGCGGGCCGCCGCGCCGAAGTTGCCGGTGCCGACCGGGTTGGTGAGCCTCTTGGCCAGCGCGGTCGCGTCGGCCTCGCGCAGGCCCTTGGCGCGCAGCGCGCTCTCGATGCCCTTGGTGGTGTTGTCGGAGCCCTCGACGGCGGCTTCCAGGTCGGCGCTGGGCAGGGTCACCGAGTGGCCCGTGCCCGCCGGGTGCTTGGGCAGCGCGGCCACGACGGCGGCGGGCAGCCCGGTCCCGGCGGTCCTGCGGAACGTCAGGTGGCCGTCGACCAGGGTGGCCAGCGAGCCGTGGTCGCCGTTGGCGGCGGCGAGGACCCGCACGCTCCGGCCCAGCCACAGCCTGGCGTCGACCTCGCGCTCGGGCCGGATGAGCGTGCGCAGCAGGAAGTCCAGCTCGGGGTGCAGGCCCCTCGGCCCGCCGAGGCCGCGCGCGCCGATGGACCGCCACACGCGGTCCTCCAGCTGCGCCCGCTCCGAGTAGGTCTTGCCCGGCGACGGGACCTTGATCACCAGCGGCATCGGCCCCGCGTCGAAGCGCTCCCAGAGCACGTCGAACTCCTCGGCCGACAGCGTGATCGGCTCCGGCTCCCCGGCTCCCCCGAAGTAGTCCACCGGTCGTCTCCCCCAAGAGAAAAAGTGGTCCTGAACGGGAAGAGCGGCCCGCGC
>NZ_JBQGCX010001317.1:0-3961 GCF_052038725.1 Actinosynnema sp. | reverse complement strand
CGGCTCGCCGCTCCCCCCCGGCGCCGGGGGACCCGGTCCGGTTCGAGGGCGTCACGTTCCGCTACCCCGGCCTGGACGAGTTGGTGCTCGACGGGCTCGACCTCGTCCTGCACCCCGGCCGGTCGCTGGCTGTCGTGGGCGACAACGGCGCGGGCAAGAGCACGCTCATCGCCCTGCTCGCCGGACTCCGCCACCCGGCTTCCGGCCGCGTCACCGCGGGGGGGATCGACCTGCGCGATGTCGACGAGAACGCGTGGCGCGCCCGCTTGTCCCCCGTCTTCCAGGACTTCGTCCACTACCCCTGGTCCGCCAGGGACAACATCGCGGTCGGCGCGAAGAGCCCGCTCACCGACGAGCAGCTGTGGGAGGTCGCCCGTGCCAGCGGGGCCGCCGAGGCGCTCGACGGGCTGCCGCGGGGGTTGGACACCCCGCTGTCCAAGGACTTCGACGGCGGAGCCGAGCTGTCCGGCGGCCAGTGGCAGCGGATCGCCCTCGCCCGCGCGCTGGCGGGCGCCCGGACCGGGGCGGATCTGCTGATCCTCGACGAGCCGACCTCGAACCTGGACGTGCGCGCCGAGGCCGAGGTGTTCGAGCGCTTCTTGGACGCCACGCGCGGAACGACGACCGTGCTCGTGTCGCACCGCTTCACGAACGTGCGCCGCGCGGACCGGATCGTGGTGCTCGACGGAGGTCGGATCACCGAGGACGGCACCCACGACGAGCTGATGGCGGCGAACGGGCACTACGCCAGGATGTTCCGCCTCCAGGCGGAGCGGTTCGCCGAGCGAGCGCCGGGAGGCGTCGATGCCTGACCCGATCCCCGCCCCGATGACGAAGGCGACCACCAGGTCTCGCTCCGGGGCTTCGCGCGCACTGCGGGTCGTCCTGGGGTACGCGTGGCGAGCCGATCGGCGGTTGTGCGCCGTCGTGGTCGCCATGCGGATCGCCGCAGGACTGCTGGAACCGCTCGGCGCCGTGGCGCTGGCACTGGTGGTGGACGCAGCGCTGCGCGGGGACGTGCAGGGCGCGATGTGGGCGGCCTCGTTGTTCGCCGTGGCCGACGCGGGCAGCTCCGCGCTCAACCACCCCGCGGGAAAGCTGGAACTGGCGCTGCGCGAGAAGACCGACCACGCCTTCCAGCGCGACCTGGCCAGGCTGTCCTCCGAACTCCCGACCGCTGAGCACCTCGAGCTGCCCGAGTACCTGGACAAGGTCGAGGTGGCGCGCAGCCAGTCGACGTCGTTGGGCGACCTGCTGGGCAGGCTGGTGGGACTGGCGCAGGTGGCGGTGCTCGGCGCGGTCACCCTCGTGGCACTGGCGACGGTCGACCCCCTGCTGCTGTCGCTGGTCCTCTTCGGCGTGCCGACGATCGTGTGGGGCGGCAAGGCGGAAGCGGTCCGCGCCCGCTTGGAGGACGGTCAGGCGTCGCGCCTGCGCATGGTCGACCGCTTGGTGGACCTGGTGGTCCGCCCCGGCTCGGCCAAGGAAGTGCGCGTCCTGCGCGCGGCCTCCGGGATCCAGGCCAGGACGACGGCCCTGTTCCAGGCCCTGATCGGCGAGCGCGACCGGGCCGAACGCCGGGCCGTGCTGCTGGTGTGCGCGGGGTGGCTCGTCTTCTCGACCGGGTTCGCCTGCGCGATCGCCCTCGTCCTGCTGCGCGCGATCCAGGGGCAGACCTCGCCCGGTGAGGTGCTGCTGGTGCTGGCGCTGGCCGTCAGGCTGCACGAGCAGATGGATGTGGTCACCCACTCCGTGGTGGGCGTGCGGCGGGCCCTGGTCACCGCGCGCCGCCTGTTGTGGCTGGTGGACTACGCGCGGGATCTGACGGGCCGGGGTGGGGCGCCCCTGCCCCGGCAGACCACCCCCGGACGCGGGATCGTGCTGGACCGCGTCAGCTTCCGGTATCCGGGAACCGATCGGGACGTGCTGCGCGACGTCCGCTTGGAGGTAGCCGCGGGGACGACCCTCGCCGTGGTCGGCGACAACGGCGCGGGCAAGACCACGCTCGTCAACCTCCTGTGCGGCCTCTACCGACCGACAGCGGGGCGCGTCCTGGTCGACGGGGTGGACCTGGCGGACGTCGACCCGCACGAGTGGCGGCGCGCGCTGTCTGCGTGCTTCCAGGACTTCGTCCGCTGGGAGCTGCTCCTCCGGGAAAGCGTTGGCATCGGTCAGCTGCCGCTGTCCGGGGACCTGGGGGGAGTGCTGGCCGCCGTCCGCCGAGCGGGTGGCGAGGAGGTGGTGGAGGGCCTGCCCCGGACCTGGGACACGCAGCTCGGCGCGCGCTGGCCGGGTGGTGTCGACCTCTCCGGCGGGCAGTGGCAGAAGATCGCCCTCGCCCGCGCCCTGATGCGCGTCAGCCCCGCCCTCCTGGTTCTCGACGAGCCCAGTTCCGGGCTCGACGCGGCGGGGGAGCACGCGCTGTTCGAGCGGTTCGCCAGGGCGGGGCTCCACGGCCGCGAGACCGGCGCGATCACCGTTCTGGTGTCGCACAGGTTCTCCACGGTGCGGATGGCCGATCGCATCGTCGTGGTCCAGGACGGTGGAATCGCCGAGATGGGCGCCCACGACGAGCTGATGGCTGCCGGAGGGCCGTACGCCCAGCTCTACGAACTCCAAGCCAACGGCTACCGGTAGGGGGATCGCGTGCGCACGCTCATGGCCCAGCAGCCCAACTACGCGCCCTACCTCGGTTTCTTCGACCGCGCGGCGCGGGCCGACGTCCTCGTCCTGCAGGACGACCTGAACTACGCCAAGCAGGAGTGGCAGAACCGCAACCGGGTCCGCTCCGGCGACTCGTGGCGGTGGTTGACGGTGCCCGTGCACGGATCGCACCGAGCCCCCATCCGCGACACGCGTCCGGTGGACGGCAGCTGGCTGCCCAGACACCTGCGCGTGTTGCGGCAGGAGTACCCCGGCAGCGCCTCCGGGGCGCGGATCGACGCGTTGTCCGAGGCACTGGGGCCGATTCGCGACACCACCCTCGCGGTGATCAACGAAGCGCTCATCCGCCACCTCATGGACGTCCTCGGCATCGACACCCCCATCGTGCGCGAGAGCGAGCTCGGCATCCCGCGCGTGCTGGAGCCCAACCGTCGCCTGCTCCTGCTGAGCGAGCTGCTCGGGTGCGACAGCTACCTGTCCGGCACGGGCGGGCGCAACTACGTCCAGCCCGAGCTGTGGCGCGCGGAGGGCGTGCTGCTGGAGGAGCACCTGTTCGCGCCGCTGCCCTACGGCGATCGGCGGGAGCACTGGCAGCCGAACCTGTCCGCCCTCGACCTCCTGCTGCTCTCCGCCGATCCGGCGGCCGAGTTCTCCCGAGCCCGACAGCGGTCGGGGCGCCAGCCGTGGACCGCGAACCGACCAGACCAGGTGGTAATCCCGTGAGCCAACCGCGAATCAGCGTCGTGCTGCCCTCGTACTGCTCCGACACCCGGCACGGGACATCACGCCTCCGGCTCACCCTCACCGGGTTCGGCAGGCAGACCCTTCCGCACGACGAGTACGAGGTCGTCGTCGTCGACAACCGGAGCGACCCGGTGCTGTCGGAGGTCATCCCCACCTGGGACCTCGGCTACACGCCCAGGGTGGTGCGCCGGGAGGAGATCGGGCTCGGCGGGGGCTACAACGCGGGTGTGGCCGCCGCACGCGCCCCGGTGGTGCTGCTGGCGCTGGACGACGAGGTGCCGTCCCCCGGCCTGCTGGAGTCGCACCTGGCTGTCAGGTCCACCCCGGCCGACCTGGTCATCGGCCGTTGCCGGTTCATGTTCCACACCCGTGTCTTCCTCGACGTGACGACGGCGCAGCAGGCGCCCGGAGCGTGGGAGGCCGCGCGCTCCAGCCCCGAGCTCTCGTGGCTGCACGAGGCGAGGTCGCCGCTGGCCCTGGACGAGAAACCCGTCACCGCCGAGGACGTGCGGGAGAGGTTCGACGTGCTGCTCGCGCTGTCCGGGCACGGCGG
>NZ_JBQGCX010001316.1:0-3202 GCF_052038725.1 Actinosynnema sp. | reverse complement strand
GCCTTGAGCCGCAGCATCGACTTCGGGGTGAAGACGACCAGCGGGCGGCGCGGCTTGGCATACGCCTGCCGGCGCAGCAGGTGGAAGTACGACGCCGGCGTGCTCGGCACGGCGACGGTCATGTTCGACTCCGCGCACATCTGCAGGTAGCGCTCGATGCGGCCCGAGGAGTGGTCCGGGCCCTGGCCCTCGTAGCCGTGGGGCAGCAGCAGCACGACGCTGCTGCGCTGGTTCCACTTCTGCTCCCCGGCGGAGATGAACTCGTCGACGACCGTCTGCGCGCCGTTGGTGAAGTCGGCGAACTGCGCCTCCCACAGCACGAGCGTCTCGGGACGCTCGACGGAGTACCCGTACTCGAAGCCCATGGCCGCGTACTCGCTGAGCAGCGAGTCGTACACCCAGAACCGGGCGGTGTCGGACAGGGCGGACAGCGGCGCCCACTCGGCCCCCGACTGGCGGTCGATGAGGACGGCGTGGCGCTGCACGAAGGTGCCGCGGCGGCTGTCCTGCCCGGCCAGGCGGACCGGGGTGCCCTCGGAGACGAGCGAGCCGAAGGCCAGCAGCTCCCCGAAGGCCCAGTCGATGCCACCCTCGCGCGACATCTGGTGCCGCTTCTGCAGCAGCGGCGCCAGCTTGGGGTGGGGGGAGAAGCCGTCCGGCGGGGAGGCGAACGCGTCGCCCACCGCGTGCACGAGCTCCTCCGAGACCGCGGTGCCGCGCGTGTCGGCGGGCTGGGCGTCGTCCTGCGCCTGGGCGCTCGGCAGCTCCAGGCCGGACGCGGAGCCCTGCTCGTCGGCCTCGCCCTGGCGGGCGCGGGTGGCCTCGCGGACCTCCTTGAACACGCGCTCCAGCTGGTCGCTGTAGTCGCGCAGCGCCGCCTCGGCCTCCTCCACGGTGATGTCGCCCCGGCCGATGAGGGACTCGGTGTAGAGCTTGCGGACGCTGCGCTTGCCCTCGATGAGGGTGTACATCAGCGGGTTGGTCATCGAGGGGTCGTCGCCCTCGTTGTGGCCGCGCCGGCGGTAGCAGATCATGTCGATGACGACGTCCTTGCCGAACTGCTGGCGGTACTCGAAGGCCAGCTGGGCCACCCGCACGCACGCCTCGGGGTCGTCGCCGTTCACGTGGAAGATCGGCGCCTGGATCATGCGGGCCACGTCGGTGGCGTAGTACGAGGAGCGGCTGGCCTGGGGGGCCGTGGTGAAGCCGACCTGGTTGTTCACGATCACGTGCACCGTGCCGCCCGTGCGGTACCCGCGCAGCTGGGAGAGGTTGAGGGTCTCCGCGACCACGCCCTGACCCGCGAAGGCCGCGTCGCCGTGGATGAGGACCGGCAGCACGGGGAAGGACCTCCCCCCGAGGTTGATGCGGTCCTGCTTGGCCCGCGCGATGCCCTCCAGCACCGGGTTGACCGCCTCCAGGTGGGAGGGGTTCGCGGCGAGGTAGACCTTGGTCTGCGCCCCCGACGGGGCGGTGAAGGTGCCCTCGGTGCCGAGGTGGTACTTGACGTCGCCGGAGCCCTGGACCGTCTTCGGGTCCTGCTGGCCCTCGAACTCGGCGAAGATCTGCCCGTAGGTCTTGCCCGCGATGTTGGCGAGCACGTTGAGCCGGCCGCGGTGGGCCATGCCGATGCAGACCTCGTCGAGGCCGGCGTCGGCGGAGTCGCCGAGGATCTGGTCGAGGATCGGGATCATCGACTCCGAGCCCTCGAGGCTGAACCGCTTCTGCCCGACGAACTTCGTCTGCAGGAACGTCTCGAACGCCTCGGCCGCGTTGAGCCGGCCCAGGATGCGCAGCTGCTCGGAGCGCGAGGGCTTGTCGTGCCCGTGCTCGACGCGGTCCTGGATCCAGCGCCGCTCCTCGGGGTTCTGGATGTGCATGTACTCGATGCCGACCGTGCGGCAGTAGGAGTTGCGCAGCACCCCCAGGATGTCGCGCAGCTTCATGGTCGGCCGGCCGCCGAAGCCGCCCGTGGGGAAGGTGCGGTCGAGGTCCCACAGGCTCAGCCCGTGCGTCTGCACGTCGAGGTCGGGGTGGCGGCGCTGGCGGTACTCCAGCGGGTCGGTGTCGGCCATGAGGTGCCCGCGCACGCGGTAGGCGTGGATGAGCTCCACGACGCGCGCGGTCTTGTTGATCTCGTCGTCGTCGGACACCGAGACGTCGCGCACCCACCGGATGGGCTCGTAGGGAACGCGCAGGCTCGCGAAGACGCGCTCGTAGAAGCCGTCCTCGCCGAGCAGCTTGCGGTGCAGCAGGCGCAGGAAGTCACCGGACTGCGCGCCCTGGATGATGCGGTGGTCGTACGTCGAGGTCAGCGTGATGGTCTTGCTGATCGCCAGGCGCGCGAGGGTCTCCTCGCTCGCCCCGGCGTACTCCGCCGGGTACTCCAGCGCCCCGACGCCCACGATCGCGCCCTGCCCGGTCATGAGCCGCGGCACCGAGTGGACCGTGCCGATGGTGCCGGGGTTGGTGAGGCTGATGCTCGTGCCCTGGAAGTCCTCCACCGTGAGCGAGCCGGAGCGCGCGCGACGGACGACGTCCTCGTAGGAGGCCCAGAACTGGGCGAACTCCATCGTCTGGGCGCGCTTGATGGCGGGGACCAGCAGCTGGCGGGTGCCGTCGTCCTTGGCGAGGTCGATCGCGATGCCGAGGTTGACGTCGGTCTGACGGAGGATGCCGGGCTTGCCGTCGACCTCGGTGTAGGCGTGGTTCATCTCCGGCATGGCCGTCGCGGCCTCGACGAGGGCGAAGCCGATGAGGTGGGTGAAGGAGACCTTGCCGCCTCGCGCCCGCGCCAGGTGGTTGTTGAGCACGATGCGGTTGTCGATGAGCAGCTTGGCCGGCACCGCGCGCACGCTCGTGGCGGTCGGCACCTCGAGGCTGGACTCCATGTTGGCCACGACGCGGGCCGCGGGGCCACGCAGCCGCTCGGGCTCGACGGCCCCTGCGGCGCTGGGGGTGGTGGAGCGGGAGACCTCCCTCGACGTCACCGTGCGGCCCTCCTTCGTGTCGCTGCTGCGGGTGGTGCTGGTGCTGGTGCTGGTGGTGGCCCTCGCGGGTGGCGCGGCGGGCCGGGCGGCGGCTGCGGGTGGCTCGCTCTTCGCCGACCCCTCGGCGGGCGCGGCCTTCGCAGGTGCGGCCTTCGCGGGTGCGGCCTTCGCGGGTGCGGCCTTCGCGGGTGCGGCCTTCGCGGGTGCGGCCT
>NZ_JBQGCX010001315.1:0-2610 GCF_052038725.1 Actinosynnema sp. | reverse complement strand
GTGGGAGCGGGTGGGGCGGCGGTGACCGGGGGTGTTGATCATTGAGGCCCCCCAGCGAGATCGGGCCGGTGGCTGAGGGCTGAGGGGCGGTGGTTGAGGGGCGAGGGCCGCTGGTCGGGGCGAGGTTCGCCGGGTCGAGGCGGGTCGGGGCCGGGTGTGAGCGAAGCGGCCGGGGCGCCCTGAGCTCCGCGCGTGGAACTCGGCGAGGGGGCGCGGACCCCGCAGCAGCCACCTTCAGCGCCCCCGGCTCGACCCCCGCACCACCAGCTCGGGCGTGAAGAGCACCTGTTCGTGCTCGTGGTCCTCCTCCCGGACCTCCTTCAGCAGCAGCGCCGCCGCCGTCCGCCCGAGCAGCCGCCGGGGCTGGCGGACCGACGTGAGCGGCACGGCCGCCGTCGCGGCGAACTCGACGTCGTCGTAGCCCACGATCGCCAGGTCCTCCGGGATGCGCGCGCCCGTGCCCACGCAGTGCTGCAACAACCCCAGCGCCAGCAGGTCGTTCGCGCAGAACGCCGCCGTCGGCCTGTCCCGCGCGGGCAACCCCGACAAGCGCTGGCCCGCCTCCCTGCCCTCGGCCACGGTCAGCGCCGCCGTCGGCACGTCCACCAGCGACGCCGCCGAACCGCGCAGCGCCCGCAGCGCGCCCTCGCGCCGGTCGCGGACCTGGCCGACGGTCATCGGGCCGCCGACGAAGGCCACCCGGTCGTGGCCCGCCTCCAGCAGGTGCGCCACTGCCAGCCCGCCGCCGAGCACGTCGTCCACCGCGACCGTGCAGTGCGTCCCGCCACCCCTCGTGCGGTCCACGACCACCACCGGGGTGCCGCGCGCGGGAAGCTCCGCCAGGACCGGGGCGGCCGGGTCGGCGGGGGTGGCCAGGACGCCCCGGACCCGCTGCTGCTCCAGGCGGGTCAGGTAGGTCAGCTCGCGCTCGGCCCGGTTGTCGCTGTTGCACAGGAACAGCGACAGGTCGTTCACCTCCGCCGCCTCCTCCACGCCCTGCGCCACGTCCGCGAAGAACGGGTTCCCGCCGTCGAGCACCACGTACGCCAGCGCCCTCCCGCGCCCCGCCCGCAGCTGCCGCGCCGACTCGTTGCGCACGAACCCCAGCTCCGCCATGACCGCGTGCACCCGCGCCCGCGTCCCCGGACTGACCACGCCGGGGCGGTTGAGCACGGTGGAGACCGTGCCGACCGACACGCCCGCCGCCGTCGCCACGTCCCGGACGCTCACCTGCCGGTGCGCCGAACCCGCCATGCCGCTCCCACCGCCCGCCGCCGACCAGCTTGAAACGATTTAGCCGACCTCCCGCGCTACCCCCGAACCGCCGGATCGCCGTGACCTGGACGACTGCGGCTTCACCATTGACCGCTGTGACGGGGCTCATATACCGTCGCGACGGCCAGATTGAAACCTTTCATTCCCGGAGGCGCTGATGCCCACGCAGGAGCCGCCACCGCTGGAGGTCCGCGCCGTCACCAAGTCCTTCGGCGCCGTCGCCGCCGTGCGCGGCTGCTCGTTCCCGCTGCACGCGGGCGAGGCGCACGCCCTGGTCGGCGAGAACGGCGCGGGCAAGTCCACCGTCGTCAACGTCCTCGCGGGCGTCCACCGGCCCGACAGCGGCACCCTGCTCGTCGACGGCGCCCCGACCGCCTTCGGCTCGCCTGCCGACGCCAAGGCGGCGGGCATCGCGGTCATCCACCAGGAGCCCACCCGGTTCCCGGAGCTGAGCGTCGCCGAGAACATCGCCGTGGGCGCCCACCCGCTGCGCCGCTTCGGCCGGATCGACCGCGCCGCCGTGCGCGCCACGGCCCGCGCCCTGTTCGAGCGGCTCGGCGTGCGGCTCGACGCGGACCGGCCCGCGCGCGGGCTCTCCATCGCCGACCAGCAGCTCGTCGAGATCGCCAAGGCCTTGGCCGGGAACGCGCGCGTGCTGGTCATGGACGAGCCCACCGCCGCCCTGTCGGCCATCGAGGTCGACCGGCTCTTCTCCGTCGTCCGCGCCCTCCAGGCGGGCGGCGCGGCGGTGCTGTTCATCTCGCACCGCTTCGAGGAGATCACCGCGCTCTGCCAGCGCGTCACGGTCCTGCGCGACGGCGCCCACGTCTCCACCGACCCGATCACCGAGGTCACCGAGGACGAGCTGGTGCGCCGCATGGTCGGCCGCGAGCCGGACGCCCTGTTCCCCGAGCGGGCCGTGACCCCCGGCGAGGTCGTGCTCTCGGTGCGCGGCCTCACCAGGACCGGCGTGTTCGCCGACGTCGACTTCGACGTGCGCGCGGGCGAGATCGTCGCCCTCGCCGGACTGGTCGGCGCGGGCCGCTCCGAGATCGCGCAGGCCGTCTTCGGCGTCGACCGCCGCGACCGGGGCGCCGTCCGCGTCGACGGCCGCGAGGTCCGGCCGAACTCCCCGCGCGCCGCCATGGCCGCGGGCATGGCGCTGGTGCCCGAGGACCGCCGCCAGCAGGGGCTGCTGGTCGAGCTGTCCGTGCAGCGCAACGTCACCCTGCCGCGCTCGCGCGAGCTGGCCGTCGCGGGCCTGCTCACCGGACGCGCCGAGCACCGCGAGGCGCTGCGCGGGACCGCGCGGCTGCGGGTCGGGTACGGCAGGCT
>NZ_JBQGCX010001314.1:0-3147 GCF_052038725.1 Actinosynnema sp. | reverse complement strand
GCTCTCCACCGCGTGGTAGCGCCCCCCGAGCACGAACCGCCGGTGGTACCCCTGGGCGCCGCCCTCGCCGCCCCAGTAGGCGGAGAAGGCGTCGGCCTGCCCGTCCTCGGGGGCCAGCGGCTCCACCCGGAAGGACTCGGGCCGGTCGGCGGGGTCCTGCGCGTCCCCCGGCTCGGAGGCGTAGAGCGCGCAGCCGGTGGTCTCGTCCGAGAGCGGCTCGCCGATCGGCTCGGCCACCGCCATGCCCAGCCGGTCGACGATCCCGGTGAGCTGCGAGCAGTCCCCGCTGAACGGCATGGCCCGGCTGCCCCGGACGAGCTGGTCGAACCCGACGACGGCGTCGGGCAGGTCGGGGGCGGGATTGCCCGGCGCGTCCCCCGGCGGGGCGGGGTCGCCGGTGCACGCGGCGGCCAGCAGGAGCGCCAGCGCGGCGGAGGTCGAGCGCGCGATCCTTGTCACCCGCAGGAGTGTCCCCCACGTGTCGCGGGTCACCACCGACGGGCGGGGTCACGCCCGTCGCCCGCCCGGCTCGGCCCCTGCGGCCCCTCACCCCTCGGCGGACAGCCCCGCGTCCCTGGCCAGCAGCGCGGCCTGCACCCGGTTGGTCAGGCCGAGCTTGGCCAGCAGCCTGCTCACGTACGTCTTCACCGTCGCCTCGCTCATGTGCAGCCGCTGCCCCACGTCCGCGTTGGACATGCCGAGCCCGAGCAGCTCCAGCACCTCCACCTCCCGGTCCGTCAGCCGCTGCACCTGCCGCACGGCCTCCTGCCTGCGCGGCTGCCCCACCTGGGCGACCATGCCGACCACCCGGCTGGTCACCATCGGCGACAGGTACGCCTCCCCCGCGTGCACCGCCCGGACCGCGCGCAGCAGCTCCTCCGGCGCCGAGTCCTTCAGCAGGAACCCCGCGGCCCCCTCGGACAGCGCCCGCACGATGTTGTCGTCCTCGCCGAACGTGGTCAGCACCACCACCCGCGTGGACGGCGCGACGGCCTTCAGCTCCCGCGCCGCCGCCAGCCCGTCCAACCGGGGCATCCGGATGTCCAGCACGGCCACGTCGACGCGGCGCTCGGTGGCCACCCGGACCGCCTCGCGCCCGTCGCCCACCTCGTCCACCAGCTCGACGTCCTCGGCGGTGCCGAGGATGGCCTTGATGCCCGCGCGCATCAGCGGTTCGTCGTCGGCGATCAGTACCCGGATCAACGCTCACTCTTCCCGGAGGTGGGTGTTCTTCTCCACGACCTCGCCGCCCGCGAAGCAGAACCGGAACACCCTGGTCCCGTGCGACGAGTATGTCTGGACGTCGGCGGCGAAGTAGAGGCACCTCGCCCCGGCGGGCTCGGGGGGCGCGCCGAGCTTCAGGTCGCCGATGGGCGGGTCGAGCCCCAGCGGCAGCACGGCCATGGCCGCGGACTCGGACTGCCCCACCTCGACCGACGCGTACAGCTCGTCGCTGGCGACCCTGGTGACGGGCCGGGTGCCGAGCCAGGCGACCCCCACGACCAGCGCGACCAGCACCAGCCCGGCCAGCAGGATCGACCCGACCCCGGCCCACTGGCGCGGTCGCCCGAACTTGCCCGCCCGCGCGCCCGCGTCCTCCTGCGGCTCCCCGGCGAGGTCGTCGAGCGGCTCGTCGCCGGGGGCCTCGGTGTCCTCGTAGGGCAGCACGGCGGCGATCCGGAACCCGCCGGTGACCAGCTCGCCCACGTGCAGCAGCCCGCCCGCGAGCCGCACCCGCTCGCCCAGCCCGATCAGCCCGAACCCCGACGAGCCCGCCTTGGCCCTGGTCTGCGCCGGGTTGTTGCGCACCTCCACGACCAGCGCGTCCGGGTCGTAGCGCACCGCGACCTGCACGGCCGCGCCCGGCGCGTGCTTGGACGCGTTGGTCAGCCCCTCCTGCACTATCCGGTAGGCGGCGTGGCTGACCCGCGCGGGCAGCGCCCTGGCCTGCCCGCCGCGCACCAGGCTGACCCGCATCCCGGCCTGCCGCGCGCCGTCCACCAGCTCGTCCACCGCGTCCACGGTGCGCCGCGCCTGGTCCTCGTCGGGCTCGGCGTCGCGGCGCAGCACGCCGATGACCCCGCGCAGCTCCTCCATCGCGGTCAGCGCCGCCCCGCGCAGCACCCCCACCGCCTCGCGCTGCCGCTCCCCCAGCCCGGGGTCCATGGCCAGCGCGCCCGCGTGCACCGAGATGAGGCTGAGCCGGTGGCCGAGGCTGTCGTGCATGTCCTGGGCGATCCGGTTGCGCTCGCGCAGCCGCACCTGCCGGGTGATCAGCGCCCGCTCCTCGCGGCGCCCGGCCTCGCGCTCCAGCAGCGCGTCGACCAGCGCGCCCCGCTGCGCCACGTACCGGCCGACCAGGAACGGCAGCGCCACCGCGAGCCCGTAGACGCTCACCCCGAGGAACACCCCGACCGAGCCGATCAGCGCCAGGTTCGACCCGGCCCAGGCCGCCGCGTACGCCACCAGCGCCAGGACCGCGACGGCGAGCGCCCGGTACCAGGGGTCGATGCGCCTGCCCGCCGCGTAGGCGACGACGGCCACGACCGCCGACCCGCCGTGGTCGCCCTGGAAGTCGAACGCCACCAGCGCGGTGCACAGCAGCGCCAGCGCGGGGAACACCAGGCGCAGCTCGTACAGCAGCGAGTAGAGCGCCGCGAACGCCAGGGTGCGCAGCCCGCCCGCGGGCTCGCCGCCCGCCAGCACGGCGGGCCACACGTCCAGCGCGAGCACGACGACCAGGCCCAGCGCCTCGCGCCCGACCCGCAGCGGGGTCAGCGCGCGCAGCCGCCGGACCAGGTCCGCGCGGAAGCGCCCCCACGCCGCGGGGAGGTCCGGCAGGTGGGGGCGCATCCGGTCGACGAGCGTGCTCACCCCGTCACGGTAGGGCCGGGACGGGGTCCGCGTCGGCGCTCAATGGTCGCCAGCGGCAGCGACGAAAGTTGACGGCGGCGCGGCGGCGCGCCGGGCCCGCCACGCGGTGAGCAGCACGCCCGCCACGAGCAGCGCCGCGCTCACCCCGACCATCAGCGTCGACAGCGCCACGATCTCCGGCGACACCCCGCGCTTGCCCGCCTGCGCGTAGACGAACACCGGCAGCGTCGTCGAGCCGACGCCGGTGAGGTAGCTGGAGGTCACCACGTCGTC
>NZ_JBQGCX010001313.1:0-3882 GCF_052038725.1 Actinosynnema sp. | reverse complement strand
AACGGGTCCCCCACGACCGCCGCCCCCACGGCGGCCACCCAGGCTGACACCGGGAAGGCCGCGTCGACGGGCGCGCCCGCGGCGGCCAAGCAGGCCGCGAGCACCGCGCCCGCCGCCACGACGCCCGCCGCACCCGCTCCGTCGAGCGCCCCCCAGCCGAAGGCCGCGGCGCCCGCCAAGCCCGCTGCCGCCCCGGCTGCCAAGCCCGCTCCCGCGCAGGCCGCCAAGGCCGCGCCGGTGCAGCAGGCGAAGGGGCCCGAGCAGAAGCAGCTGCGCGGAGCCGCGGCGGCGATCGCCAAGAACATGGAGCTGTCGCTGACGGTTCCGACGGCGACCAGCGTGCGCGCCGTCCCGGCGAAGCTGCTGGCCGACAACCGGATCGTGATCAACAACCACCTCAAGCGCACGCGGGGCGGGAAGGTCTCCTTCACGCACCTGATCGGCTACGCGGTGGTCCGGGCGCTCCAGGCGTTCCCGAACATGAACCGGCACTACGCCGAGATCAACAACAAGCCGCACGTGGTCACGCCCGAGCACGTGAACTTCGGCCTGGCGATCGACCTGCCCGGCAAGGACGGCAGCCGCACGCTGGTCGTCGCCTCGGTCAAGGGCTGCGAGAACATGACGTTCACGCAGTTCTGGCAGGCCTACGAGGACCTGATCCGCAAGGCCCGCGGCGGCTCCCTGACCGCCGAGGACTTCTCCGGCACCACGATCTCGCTGACCAACCCCGGCACCATCGGCACGAACCACTCGGTTCCGCGCCTGACCGCGGGCCAGGGCACGATCGTCGGCGTCGGCGCGATGGAGTACCCCGCGCACTTCCAGGGCACCAGCGAGCAGGCCCTGACCGACATGGGCGTCAGCAAGATCATCACGCTGACCTCCACGTACGACCACCGCATCATCCAGGGCGCGGAGTCGGGCGAGTTCCTCAAGCGCGTCCACCAGCTCCTGCTGGGCGAGGACGGCTTCTACGACGACGTCTTCACGTCGCTGCGCCTGCCGTACGAGCCGATCCGCTGGGTCGCCGACATCCCCGAGGGCGCGGTCGACAAAACCGCCCGCGTCATCGAGCTGATCGACGCGTACCGCACCCGCGGCCACCTGATGGCCGACACGGACCCGCTGAACTACCGCCAGCGCAAGCACCAGGACCTCGACGTCCTGTCGCACGGCCTGACCCTGTGGGACCTGGACCGGGAGTTCCCGGTCGGCGGGTTCGCGGGCAAGGAGCGGATGCGCCTGCGCGACATCCTGGGCGTGCTGCGCAACTCCTACTGCCGCACCGTCGGCGTGGAGTACATGCACATCCTCGACCCGGAGGAGCGCCTCTGGATCCAGGAGCGCGTCGAGGTCCCGCACGAGAAGCCCCCGGCCACCGTGCAGAAGTACATCCTGTCGAAGCTCAACGCCGCCGAGGCGTTCGAGACCTTCCTGCAGACCAAGTACGTCGGCCAGAAGCGCTTCTCGCTGGAGGGCGGCGAGACCGTCATCCCGCTGCTCGACGCGGTGCTGGACAAGGCCGCCGAGCACGAGCTGGACGAGGTCGTCATCGGGATGCCGCACCGCGGCCGCCTGAACGTCCTGGCCAACATCGTGGGCAAGCCGATCTCGCAGATCTTCCGCGAGTTCGAGGGCAACCTCGACCCCGGCCAGGCGCACGGCTCCGGCGACGTCAAGTACCACCTGGGCGCCGAGGGCAAGTACTTCCGGATGTTCGGCGACGGTGAGACGAAGGTGTCGCTGACCGCGAACCCGTCGCACCTGGAGGCCGTGGACCCGGTGCTGGAGGGCATCGTCCGCGCCAAGCAGGACATCCTGGACATGGGCGGCGAGAGCTTCCCGGTGCTGCCCGTCGCCATGCACGGCGACGCGGCGTTCGCCGGTCAGGGCGTGGTCGCCGAGACGCTGAACCTGGCGCTCGTGCGCGGCTACCGCACCGGCGGCACGGTCCACGTGATCGTCAACAACCAGGTCGGCTTCACCACCGCGCCGGAGAACTCGCGCTCGTCGAAGTACTCGACGGACGTCGCGAAGATGATCGGCGCGCCGGTGTTCCACGTGAACGGCGACGACCCCGAGGCCTGCTACTGGGTGGCGAAGCTGGCGGTCGACTACCGCCAGGCGTTCAACAAGGACGTCGTCATCGACATGGTGTGCTACCGCCGTCGCGGGCACAACGAGGGCGACGACCCGTCGATGACGCAGCCCGCGATGTACGACGTGATCGACACCAAGCGCTCGGTGCGCAAGACCTACACCGAGGCGCTGATCGGTCGCGGCGACATCTCCGTGGAGGAGGCCGAGAAGGCCCTCCAGGACTTCTCCTCGCAGCTGGAGCACGTCTTCAACGAGGTGCGCGAGCTGGAGAAGCACCCGATCAAGGCGTCCCCCTCGGTGGAGGAGGAGCAGCAGGTCCCGGCGAAGCTGCCGACCGGGGTGCCGCGCGAGGTGCTGGAGCGCATCGCGGACGCCCACGTGGAGCTGCCCGAGGGCTTCACCCCGCACCCGCGCGTCAAGCCGGTGCTGGAGCGGCGTGCCAAGATGGCCCGCGAGGGCGGCATCGACTGGGCGTACGCGGAGCTGCTGGCGTTCGGCTCGCTGGTGCACGAGGGCCGCACGGTCCGCCTCGCCGGGCAGGACTCGCGGCGCGGCACGTTCACCCAGCGGCACGCCACCCTGATCGACCGCAAGACCGGTCAGGAGTACACCCCGATCCAGAACCTGGCCGACGACCAGGGCAAGTTCATGGTGTACGACTCGGTGCTGTCGGAGTTCGCCGCGCTCGGCTTCGAGTACGGCTACTCGGTGGCGAACCCGGACGCGCTGGTGCTGTGGGAGGCGCAGTTCGGCGACTTCGTCAACGGCGCGCAGCCGATCATCGACGAGTTCATCTCGTCCGGTGAGGCGAAGTGGGGCCAGGTCTCGGACGTCGTGCTGCTGCTGCCGCACGGCCACGAGGGCCAGGGCCCCGACCACACGTCGGGGCGCATCGAGCGGTTCCTCCAGCTGTGCGCGGAGGGCTCGATGACCATCGCGGTGCCGTCGACGCCGGCGAACTACTTCCACCTGCTGCGCAGGCACGCCCTCGACGGCGTGAACCGGCCGCTGGTGGTGTTCACCCCCAAGTCGATGCTGCGCCTGAAGGCCGCCGTCAGCCCGGTGGAGGACTTCGTCGAGGAGCGCTTCAAGTCGGTCATCGACGACGCGGCGATCGAGGACAACTCGGCCGTCACGAAGGTCCTGCTGTGCAGCGGCAAGATCTACTACGAGCTGGTGGCCGAGCGCGAGAAGCGGGGCGCGAAGGACACCGCGATCGTGCGCGTCGAGCAGCTGTACCCGGTGCCGAAGCGGAAGCTGAACGAGGCGCTGGAGGCCTACCCGAACGCGACCGACGTGCGCTGGGTGCAGGAGGAGCCCGCGAACCAGGGCGCGTGGACGTTCTACGGCCTGCACCTGCCGGAGCTGCTGCCGGAGCGCTACCGCCTGACCCGCGTGTCCCGCCGCCGCATGGCCGCCCCGTCGGCCGGGTCGTCGAAGGTGCACGAGGTCGAGCAGCGCGAGATCATCACGAAGGCCTTCGAGTAGGCCGCCGTGTACTTCACCGACCGGGGCATCGAGGAGCTGGAGTCCAGGCGGGGCGAGGAAGAGGTCTCCCTCGCCTGGCTGGCGGACAAGCTGCGCGGGTTCGTGGACGCGAACCCGGAGTTCGAGACGGCGGTCGAGCGGCTGGCCACGTACCTGGCGCGCGACGACGAGGACGACCCGGAGGACTAGTTCCTGCGGTGCTGTGACTGTTCGACGGGAGGGGGGCCCCCCCTGGTGGGGGGGGCCCCCCCCCGCGGTGACCGGGCCGGGGGGGGGCGGGGAGCCCGTGGC
>NZ_JBQGCX010001312.1:0-2636 GCF_052038725.1 Actinosynnema sp. | reverse complement strand
CGGCGGACCGGTCGCCTACCGGGCCGACCTCGCGCACCACGCCACCGAGCAGCGCGCCCACCGGCGCAGGCGGGCCGCGCCGCGCGGGCGGCAGGCGCTCCCCCAGGCGCACGGGCGGGACGCGCGGGCGGTCGACGAGTTCGAGGAGTCGCTGGCGGCGCTGTTCGCGCAGCAGGGGTTGCCGAAGATGACAGCGGGCGTGCTGGAGTGCCTGTACGCCACCGACACCGGCTCGGTCACCGCCGCGGACCTGGTGCGGCGCCTGCGGGTGAGCCCGGCGTCGGTGTCGAAGGCGGTGGCGTTCCTGGAGTCGCAGGGGCTGATCCGCCGCGAGCGCGACGCGGGCCGCCGCGAGCGGTACGTCGTGGACCCGGACGTCTGGTACCAGTCGATGATCTCCAGCGCCCGCTCCAGCGCGGACATGGCGGTGATGTTCCGCTCGGGGGCCGCCGTGCTCACCCCCGGCACGCCCGCGGCGGTGCGGCTGGAGAACATGGCGCGGTACGTGGACTTCGTCGCCGAGAGCCTGGCCGCCGCCGCCGAGCAGGCCCGCGCGATCCTGCACGGCGGACCGGACTCGGCGCAGGGGCCGGAAGTGTCAGGGGGCGCGGCTACCGTCGCGCCATGACCGATCTGCCCGGAATCCAGCGGCGCGAACTGGCCGCGCTCGTCGACGACCTGGACGCGCTCGCGCCCGAGCGGTGGCGCGCGGCCACCCTGTGCCCGGAGTGGGACGTGGAGCAGGTCGTGGCGCACCTGGGCGCGGCGGCCACGACCACCCTGCCGCGCTGGGTGCTCAGCGTGGTCGGCGCCCGGTTCGACGCGGACCTGCACAACCGGCGCCGCCTCGCCGACTTCCGGGGCGCGGACCCGGCGGAGACGCTGGAGCGGTTCCGGGCGGTCGGACCGATCGCGCTGCCGACGCGCTCCTCCCCCGCCGGGCTGGGCGAGCTGCTGGTGCACGCCGAGGACGTCCGCAGACCGCTGGGGCTGCGGCGCGCCCCCGACGCCGAGGGGCTGCTCGCGGTCGCGGAGTTCTTCGCCGCCAAGGACTTCGCGGTCAACAGCAAGACCCTGGTGCGGGGGCTGGCGCTGCGGGCGGACGACGCGGACTTCCGCAGCGGGGAGGGGCCCGAGGTGCGGGGGCCGCTGCTGTCGCTGGTCATGGTGATGGCCGGTCGCCGCGCGCACCTGGCCGACCTGACCGGGAACGGGGTCGCCGAGCTGGACGGGCGGCTGACCCCGGCCTGAGCGCGGCCTGCCTGAGCGCGGCCGGACCGGGCGCGGGAATTGTGGGTGGTTCCCGCGCCGGGACCTGCTACGGTGGCCGCGATGACCATCCGCACGAACGAATCGGAGGTCTCTTTCGCTCAAGGTGAGTGCTGATGCACCACACCTCGACCGCGAACGAGAACCCTCGTCTCACCGCCTGGTCGCACGTGCGCTCGTTCGCCGTGCCGACATCCATGATCGAGTCAGCGACGGCCCGCCGGGTGACCGGCGACTGGGCCGGGGCGTGCGCCGCCGCGCGCGTCGACGTCGACCTGGACCTGAGAGCCGCGGGCCGCGCCCACGGCGAGCACCTCGTCGCGCGGGTTCGCGACGACCTGCGCCACCTCGCGCCCGACCTGCTGCGCTGGCACTTCCCCCGGATCGCCCCGGACGGACTGCTGCGGCCGGGGCTCACCGCCCCGCTGGCCCGCTACGGGCCCGGCGGGGTGCACCTGGTGGCGCGGACCCCGCCGTCCTGGGCGGGCGCCGGGCAGCGGATCAGCCTGGCGCTGTGGGACCCCGAGCGCCCTCGGGACGGGGCCGGGCAGCACCCGCACCCCCGGCCCGACCGGCGCTTCCGGTTCGACCTGCACCGGCACCTGTGGGACGTCCGCAGGTCCGGTGAGCTGCGGGAGCGGGCCGGTGACGGCGTCGTCCCCGGCGCGCTCGCGGTCGACCCGGACGCCGCCGAGGTCCTCGCGCTGGTCGACGGCGCGGCCGTGGACCGGTGGGCGGCCGAGGCGGCGCTGGTGCTGCGGGCCGACGGGTCCGACAGGCCCGACGCGGATCGCGTGCTCGTGCGGCTGACCGCGCGGCACCGGCTGGTGCTGCGGGTCGACGGGCGGGAACCCCGGCTCACCGGGGCTTCCCGGCGCGACCGGGGCCTCGGGCTCCCGGTGCTGCCCGACGCCGCCACCCTGCTCCCGCCCGACGTGGAACTGCTGCGGGCCGGGCTGATCGGGCCCGACCGGTTGCACCCGCTCGTCGCGGCGGCGCTGCGCCCCGGTCACGGCCCACCCGACGCGTCCCGCAGTCCTGACGCCCCAACGGGTTCGCGCGCGGTGCGCTGCCGGGGGGCCGCGCACCGGATCGCCGTGGTCGACGGGGTGCTCGTCGCGCTGGACCACGACCCGGTCGAGCTGCGCCGCGAGGAGCTCCTCGTCGCGCTCGGCGGTCCCGGACTGCCGTGCCTGCGGGCGATCGACGACGTGCACCGCCACCCCGAGTCCCTCGTGGACGTCAAGGCCCTGCTCGGGCACGGCGACGCGGCGGGCGCGCTCGACGTCGTGGAGGGCCTGCTCGGGCCGGAAGCCGTGCTGCGCGGCGGGGTCCTGCGCGACGAGCTCGAAGCCGCCGCGCTCGGC
>NZ_JBQGCX010001311.1:0-2185 GCF_052038725.1 Actinosynnema sp. | reverse complement strand
GGGCGGCGCGGGCGTCGAGCGCCCGGCCGTGCAGCACCCGGCCGCCGGTCCGGCCGACGACCCCCGCCTCCTCCGCCAGCACCCGCGACCCGCCGGCCGAGGCCAGCTCCCACCCGCTGCCACCCGCGTGGCCGTCGACGGCGGCGATCAGCGGGATGCCGGACGCGGTGAGCGAGGCGCACACCCGGACCAGCAGCGCGCGCTGCGCGGCGACCTGGCGGCGGGGGGCCAGCGCCACCTCGCGCGGCCCGGAGGCGGGCAGGAAGCAGCCGTGCAGCACGCCCGCCCCGCGCGAGGCCACCACCGGCAGCACTTCCAGGAGCGGGCCCAGCTCGCACTCCAGCGGCCGGTCGGCGCGGACGACCGCGACCCCGTCGAGCACGTGGAGGGTGAGCACCATGAGACGCCGATCCTGGCCGAGGACGACCCGAGTTGTCATGTTCGTCCCCCCGATCGTGTGAGGTCGGGGTAGAAAAGCCGGGTGAAGAAGTGCGTGCTCACCGCGTTGGCACTGCTGCTGACCGTCGGCTGCGCCTCGCGGGTCGACGGCAGCGCCGTCTCCGCGACGCCCGCGTCGACCGCGGGGACCAGCGCGAGCGGTCAGCCGCCCGCGTCCTCGACCGGGCGGATGCCGCTGGAGATGGTCAAGTGGGTGGACCGGTTCTGCGGGGTCGCCAAGTACCTGATCGCCTCGGGCAGCGTCGGGACCACCGAGGCCCCCGCCGGGACGCCCGCCGAGATGAAGGCGAGCATCAGCGGGTCCCTGGGCAGGCTGGCAGGCGTGCTGGAGGTCGCCGTCCACGACTACGAGCAGCTGCTGCCCGCGCCGAACGCCGGGACGCAGCAGGCCGTCGAGGTCGTGCTCAAGCCGCTCAAGGAGGCCAAGGACAAGATCGTCGGGGCGAAGAAGCGGCTGGACGAGGCGCCCGAGCTGACCAGCGAGCTGATGACCGACGTGCTCGGCACGATGTCCGGGGCGATGTCGACCATGGTCCAGGCCATCGAGAAGGTCAACCTGACCTCGCTGCCCGCCGACTACCGGGAAGCCGCCGCGCAGGCCGAGAACTGCGAGTAGCGCGGGAGCCCCCACCAGGGACTTCCGCAAAACTGCGGTCCACTCACCCTCGTGGGAGGAAAGTGGGGGCGCGGCCCCCATGTGGGGGACCACGGCCGTGTGCGACGTTGACCGCGTGCCACCCTCAGCCACCCGCCGCGCCCCCACCACCGCCTGGTGGGCCGCTGGCGTGCGGACCGTCCACCGGGAGCAGCAGGTCTCGCACGGCAGACCCGCGTGGGCCGCGTTCACCGAGCGGGCCTGCGCGCACGTGCCGCCCGGCCGCTTCCCCGGTGGCACGTGGGAGGAGGGGTTCGCGTTCGCGCTGCGCCCCCTGGTGCGCGCCGCGACCGCGCAGGACCGGCGGTTCCGCGACGACTTCGCCCGCGACCTGGGCCTGCGCCTGGCCCGCACCGCCGCCCGCACCCTCGTGGTGGAGCTGCACCGGTGGCGGCTCGACGGGCGGCTGCGCGGGCTGACCTCGCGGGACCGGTTCGCCTCGTTCGTGGAGGACCTCAGGCCCGCCAGGCTGTTCGCCGAGTACCCGGTGCTCGCCAGGCTGCTCGGCCAGACCTGCCTGCAGGCCGTGCGCGCCCACCGCGAGGTGCTCGACCACCTGGCCGACGACCGGGTCGCGCTCGTCGCGGCCCTGATGGGTGGCCGCGACCCCGGACCGCTCGTCGGCGTCTCCACCAGCGGCGACCGGCACGGCGGCGGGCGCGCGGTGGCGGTGCTGACGTTCGCCGACGGGCGCAAGGTCGTGCACCGGCCCCCGACCGTGGAGCAGAACGCGCTGATCGACGACCAGCTCGCCTGGTACGGCGGGCGCACCGGCCTCGACCTGCGCGTCCCGCCCGTGCTGGTGCGGCCCGGCTACGGCTGGGTCGCCTTCACCGAGGGCGCGCCGTGCGCCGACGTGACCGACCTCGACCGGTTCTACCACCGGCTCGGCGGGCTGCTCGCGCTGCTGCACGCCGTCGACGCCACCGACGCGCACTACGAGAACCTGATCGCGTGCGGGGACCAGGCGGTGCTCGTGGACGTGGAGACGCTGTTCCAGCCGACCACCGGCGTGCCCGCCGACCCGGCCGCGCGGGCGCTGGCCCGGTCGGTGCAGCGCACGGCGGTGCT
>NZ_JBQGCX010001310.1:0-5316 GCF_052038725.1 Actinosynnema sp. | reverse complement strand
AGGTGAGACGAATTCTTTGAGGTTTTAATAAGGTTCCAGGTTTCCTGCCGGTGACCAGTGCGAGTCCGGTAAATGACTTCGCTGGTCCCGGTTTTCCGTGCTTTGCCCAGGGAACCCCGTGCTCTTGCCCCGGAAGCCGCTGATCGATCAGGTGAACGATCCAGCTCGTGAAAAACGCGGGTCCCGCCTGCGCAGTTCCGAGTGTCTGGTTAAGTGGTGCGCAGACCCGGCACACAGAGGTGCCGGATAGCGTGGAGTCGCCTGAACATGACCTCGACTGGATTCCCGACCCGTTCCGAGCGCGCCGCCCACGCCGCGGGTGGTGCCGCGCGTGCGGCCAGTCCTGAACACACCCGAGACGAATTGATCGGCAGAGCCGCCGAGAACGCGCCCGAGCTCGCCGAGCTGATCCGCCTCTACTACCGGCACGTGCCCGCCGAGGAAGTCAACGACGACGACCCGGCCGACCTGCTGGGCGCGGTGCGCTCCAACCACCGGCTCGCCGAGAGCCGCGTGGCGGGCCGCCCCACGGTGCGGGTGCTCAACCCCACCAGGGAGCGGGACGGCTGGCAGTGCCCCGCGACCGTCGTGCAGATCGTCACCGACGACATGCCCCACCTGGTGGACTCGGTCGCCTCCGAGCTCACCCGCAACGGCGTGCAGGTGCAGCGCGTGATCCACCCGATCGTCGTGGTGCGCCGCGACCAGGCCGACGGCTCCCTCGTGGAGGTGCTGCCCGCCGCCGACCCGGCCGACCCGCCGCAGGGCGCCGCCGCCGAGTCGTGGATGCACATCGAGGTCGACCTGCTCACCGACGCCGACCGGGCGCACGAGCTGGAAGCCGGGCTGCGCTCCGTGCTCAACGACGTCCGCGAGGTCGTCGAGGACACCGACCGCATGGTCACCACCGCCCGCGAGCTGGCCAAGTCCCTGCGCGGCGACGGCCTCCCGCTGCCCGAGCACGAGGTGCAGGACGGCGCGCGGCTGCTGGAGTGGCTGGCCGACGAGCACTTCACGTTCCTCGGCTACCGCCGCTACGAGGTCGTCCGCGACGGCGGCGAGCCGGTCCTGCGCCCCTCGGGCGAGGCCGGCCTCGGCGTGCTGCGCCAGGACAGCCCCGCCGCGCACGCCCTCACCGCCGGGCCCGACGCCGGAACGCCCACCCCGGAGCTGCTGGTCCTCACCCAGGCCAGCGCCCAGGCCAGCGTGCACCGCTCGGTCTACCCGTACTACGTGGGCGTGCGGACCTTCGACGCCGAGGGCCGCGTCGACGGCGAGCACCGCTTCCTCGGCGTGCTGTCCACGACCGCGCTGCACGAGGACGTCCTGGACATCCCCGTCATCGAGCGCCGCGTCCGCGACGTCATCCACAGCGCGGGCTTCCCGCTGCACTCGTACTCGGGCCAGCGGATGCTCGAGGTCATCCAGAACTACCCGCGCACCGAGCTGTTCTCGGTGAACGCCGAGACGCTGCACCTCACCGTCACGGGCGTCATCGCGCTCGCCGAGCGCCGCCGCCTCCGGCTGTTCCTGCGCCGCGACCCGTACGGCCGCTTCTACTCCTGCCTGGTCTACCTGCCGCGCGACCGCTACACCACCACCTCGCGGCTGGCCATGCAGGAGGTGCTGATCGACGAGCTGGGCGGCGTCAACCTGGAGTACAGCGCCCGCATCGGCGAGTCCGCGCTGGCCCGCGTGCACTTCACCGTGCACACCGACCCGGCCGCCGACCAGGGCGCCGCCCCGGACACCACCCACATCCAGCAGCGCCTCGCCGAGGCCGTGCGCTCCTGGGACGACCGCATGGTCGAGGCGGTGCTGGCCGAGACCGCCCGCTCGAACGAGCTGGGCGCCGAGTCGGCGGGCGAGCAGGGCCAGCGGATCGCGGGCGCGTTCCCCGAGGCCTACAAGGAGGACTTCACCGCCCCCGAGGGCCTCGGCGACTTCCGCCGCATCGAGGCGCTGGGCCAGGGCGACCTGGACATGGTGTTCTACGTGCCGCGCGACGCCGAGCCGGGCGAGCGGCGGTTCAAGCTGTTCCTCGCGGGCGCCCGCGTCACCCTGTCCGACGTGCTGCCGATGCTCCAGCGCATGGGCGTGGTCGTGGTCGACGAGCGGCCGTACGACCTGGTGCGCGACGACGGCGTCGAGTGCTGGATCTACGACTTCGGCCTGCGCCTGGACCCGGCCACCCTGGAGAAGCTCACCGACGAGGACCTCGACTCGGTGCGCGTCCGCTTCCAGGACGCGTTCGCGGCGGCGTGGCGCGGCGAGTCCGAGGTCGACGGCTTCAACACCCTGGTGCTGCGCGGCGGCCTGACCTGGCAGCAGGCGGCCATGCTGCGCGCGTACGCCAAGTACCTGCGCCAGGCCGGCGTGTCCTACAGCCAGGACTACATCGAGGACGCCGTCCTCGGGCACACCGAGGTCGCCACCGCGCTGGTCGAGCTGTTCGAGACCCGCTTCGACCCCGAGCTGGACGCCTCCTCCCGGACCGAGCGCACCGACCGCCTGTCCGCCCGGATCACCGAGCTGATCGACGACGTCACCAGCCTGGACGCCGACCGCATCCTGCGCAGCCTGCTCACCCTGGTGCTGGCGACCCTGCGGACCAACTACTTCGTCCGCGACGCCGACGGCGCGCCCCGCCCGTACCTGGCGGTCAAGCTCAACCCGAGGGCCATCCCGGAGCTGCCGCAGCCCCGCCCCCGGTTCGAGATCTTCGTGTACTCGCCGCGGATCGAGGGCGTGCACCTGAGGTTCGGGCCGGTCGCGCGCGGCGGGCTGCGCTGGTCCGACCGGCGCGAGGACTTCCGCACCGAGGTGCTGGGCCTGGTCAAGGCGCAGGCGGTGAAGAACGCGGTGATCGTCCCGGTCGGCGCGAAGGGCGGCTTCGTGGTGAAGCGCCCGCCCGTCCCCAGCGGTGATCCCGGCCTGGACCGCGAGGCGTTCCTGGCCGAGGGCATCGCCTGCTACCGCCAGTTCATCTCCGGCCTGCTCGACATCACCGACAACCGGGTGTCCGGTGCCGCGGTGCCCCCCGAGCGCGTGGTGCGCCACGACCGCGACGACGTCTACCTCGTCGTGGCCGCCGACAAGGGCACCGCGTCGTTCTCCGACATCGCCAACGAGGTGTCCCGCTCCTACGGCTTCTGGCTCGGCGACGCGTTCGCCTCCGGCGGCTCGGTCGGCTACGACCACAAGGCCATGGGCATCACCGCCAAGGGCGCCTGGGAGAGCGTGAAGCGGCACTTCCGGGAGATGGGCACCAACACCCAGACCGACGAGTTCACCGTCGTCGGCGTCGGCGACATGTCCGGCGACGTGTTCGGCAACGGGATGCTGCTGTCCGAGCACATCCGGCTGGTCGCCGCGTTCGACCACCGGCACGTCTTCCTGGACCCGAACCCGGTGGCCGCGACCTCGTTCGCCGAGCGCTCCCGGCTGTTCGCGCTGCCGCGCTCCTCGTGGGACGACTACGACCGGTCGCTGATCAGCGAGGGCGGCGGCGTGTTCCCGCGCACCGCCAAGTCGATCCCGGTCAGCGAGCAGGTCAGGGTCGCGCTGGGCCTTCCCGAGGGCACCGTGAAGCTGTCCCCGCAGGAGCTGATGCGGGCGGTGCTGGTCGCCCCGGTCGACCTGCTGTGGAACGGCGGCATCGGCACCTACGTGAAGTCCTCCACCGAGTCGCACGGCGACGTCGGCGACAAGGCCAACGACGCGATCCGGGTCAACGGCCGCGACCTGCGGGTCAAGGTCGTCGGCGAGGGCGGCAACCTGGGCCTGACCCAGCGCGGTCGCATCGAGTTCGCCCGCACCGGCGGCAAGGTCAACACCGACGCGCTGGACAACTCGGCGGGCGTCGTCTGCTCCGACCACGAGGTCAACATCAAGATCCTGCTGGACGAGCTGGTCAGGCAGGGCGCGCTGGACGCCGGGCAGCGCAACGAGCTGCTGGGCGAGATGACCGACGAGGTCGGGCAGCTGGTGCTGGCCGACAACTACTCGCAGAACGCGGTGCTGGGCGTCAGCCGGGCGCACGCGGCCCCAATGCTGTCCGTGCACGCCCGCCTGGTCACCGACCTGGAGTCGCGCGGCGTGCTCGACCGGGGCCTGGAGGCGCTGCCGAGCCAGGCCGAGTTCAAGGCGCTGGAGAAGGCGGGCGAGGGCCTGACCTCGCCGGAGCTGGCGACGCTGCTCGCGCACGTGAAGCTGGCGCTGAAGGAGGAGGTGCTGGCCAGCGACCTGCCGACGATGGACTCGGCGGCGCGCAAGCTGCCCGACTACTTCCCCAGCCAGCTGCGGGCCCGCTTCGGCGACGCCATCCCGGACCACCCGCTCAGCCGGGAGATCATCACCACCGTCCTGGTCAACGAGGTCGTGGACGGCGGCGGCATCTCCTACGCGTTCCGGCTGGCCGAGGAGATGAGCGCGTCGACCACCGACGCGGTGCGCGCGTACACGGCGGTCACCTCGATCTACGACCTGCCGTCGCTGTGGCGCAGCATCCGCGAGCTGGACAACGCGGTGCCCAGCGAGGTCCTGGACGACATGCTGCTGGAGACCCGGCGGCTGCTGGACCGCGCGTCCCGCTGGCTGCTGACCAACCGGCCGCAGCCGCTGGCGATCAGCGCCGCCATCTCCCGGTTCCGGGGCGTGGTCGAGCGGATCACGCCGAGGATGGTGGACCTGGTCAAGGGCCGCGAGCAGGAGTCGGTGCTGGCCAACGTCGACCGGCTGGTCGGCCACGGCGTGCCGCAGGAGTTGGCGACGCGGGTCTCCACGCTGCTGTTCACCTACGGGCTGCTGGACGTCACCGAGATCGCCGAGCTGGCCGAGCACGAGGACCTGGGCGCGTCGGCGGGCGCCGAGCGCAGCCACGAGGAGACCGCCGAGCTGTACTTCGCGATGTCCGACCACCTGGACATCGACCGGATGCTCAGCTCGGTGTCCTCGCTGGAGCGGGAGAACCGCTGGCACGCGCTGGCCAGGCTCGCGCTGCGGGACGACTTCTACTCGTCGCTGCGGGCGATCACGGTGGACGTGCTGCGCACCTCCGACCCGGAGGACAGCGGCGAGCAGAAGATCGCCGCGTGGGAGCAGGCCAACGCGTCCCGGCTCGGCCGGGCGCGGGCGGCGCTGGAGGAGATCAACCGGGCGAACCGGCTCGACCTGGCGACGCTGTCGGTGGCGGCGCGGCAGGTGCGGAGCATGGTGCGCTGACGGGCGGTGGGACGACGGGGGGCGGTTTGCCTGCCCCAACCCCCCCCGCGCCGCCCGGCCGTTCGAGTCCCGCGGTGACGCCCCGGGGCGGGG
>NZ_JBQGCX010001309.1:0-6956 GCF_052038725.1 Actinosynnema sp. | reverse complement strand
GTTCACCAGGTCGAGGTCGGGGGCCAGCAGCGCGCTCGGGTCGGCGCGGTCGGGGTCGAGCCAGTCGGTCCAGCGGTCCCTCGGGAGGATCAGCGGCATCCGGTGGTGGACCTGGGTCATCTCGCCGACGGCGTCGGTGGTGAGCACGGCGAGGGTGATGATCGGCTTGCGCTCGTCGCCCTCCTGCTGCCACCACACGGACCAGATGCCCGCCATGGCCAGGCTGGAGCCGTCGCCGGGGGTGATGAAGTACGGCTGCTTGCGGCCCTCGCCGGGCTGCCACTCGTACCAGCCCTCGGCGGGCACGAGGCAGCGGCGGCGGGCGGCGGAGTCGCGGTAGGAGGGCTTCTCCAGCACGCTCTCCGACCTGGCGTTGATCATCTTGGCGGCGCCGGAGAGGTCCTTGGCCCAGTGCGGGACCAGGCCCCAGCGCATGGCGCGCACGGTCCGCTCGACCTCGTCGGGCACCGGTTCGCCCCGCGCGTCGCGCGGGTGCCGGTCGACCACCGCGGACACGGTCTTGGTGGGGGCGACGTTGTAGTCCGGCCCTGGGACCGCGCCGTCCGTTGCGTCCACCGCGTCGAACTCGGCCGCCACCTGGGCCGGGTTCTTGGTGGAGGCGTACCTGCCGCACACAACCGATCACCTCCTGGCTCATCGTCGCACGTCGCGGCGACCGGTGCGAGCCGCCGGGAACGGGATGCGGGATCATCTGGGCATGACGCAGCAGTGGCCCGCCCGCACCGCCGGCGGTCCCGTCAACGCGACGGTACCGGTCCCCGGCTCGAAGTCGATCACTAATCGCGCGCTGGTGCTCGCCGCCATCGCCGACGCCCCCTCGGTGCTGCGCGCGCCGCTGCGCAGCCGGGACACGCTGCTGATGGCGGAGGCGCTGCGCGCCCTGGGGGCGCGGATCGAGGACGGCCCGGACGGGTCGTGGCTGGTGCAGCCGGGTGAGCTGCGCGGGTCGGCGCGGGTGGACTGCGGGCTGGCGGGCACGGTCATGCGCTTCCTGCCGCCGGTCGCCGCGCTCGCCGCGGGCGAGGTCGTGTTCGACGGCGACGAGCAGGCGCGGGTGCGGCCCATGGGGACCGTGCTGGGCGCGCTGCGGGCGCTGGGCGCTGACGTGGACGGCGACGCGCTGCCGTTCACCCTGCGCGGCGCGGGCGGGCTGCCCGGCGGCGAGGTGGTGATCGACGCGTCGGCGTCCTCCCAGTTCGTGTCGGGCCTGCTGCTGTCGGGCGCGCGGTACGACGCGGGCGTGACCGTGGCGCACGAGGGCGAGCCGGTGCCGTCGCTGCCGCACATCGAGATGACCGTGGCGATGCTGCGCGAGGCCGGGGTCGTGGTGGACGACTCGGGGCGGGACACCTGGCGGGTCGAGCCGGGGCCGGTCGCGGGGCGCGAGTGGGACGTGGAGCCGGACCTGTCGAACGCGACGCCGTTCCTGGCCGCCGCGGCGGTGACCGGCGGCGAGGTGCTCGTGCCGGGGTGGCCCGCCGCGACGACGCAGGCCGGTGACGCGATCCGGGGCATCCTGGCGGAGATGGGCTGCTCGGTGGAGCTGGGCGCGGACGGGCTGCGGGTGCGCGGCGGCGAGCTGCGCGGGGTGGACCTGGACCTGCACGACGTGGGCGAGCTGACCCCGACCGTGGTGGCGCTGGCGGTGTTCGCGTCCGGGCCGACGGTGCTGCGCGGCATCGCGCACCTGCGCGGGCACGAGACCGACCGGCTCGCGGCGCTGGTCGCCGAGGTGAACGGGCTGGGCGGGGACGCCGAGGAGACCGAGGACGGGCTGCTGATCCGGCCGAGGGCGCTGCGCGGCGGCACGTGGCGGGCGTACGCGGACCACCGGATGGCCACGGCCGGGGCGATCGTCGGGCTGCGGGTGCCCGGCGTGGAGGTGGACGACATCGGCACGACGTCCAAGACGATCCCGGACTTCCCCGGCATGTGGGCGGCGATGCTCGGGCAGCGCTGACGTGGGACGGGATTGGCGCAAGCTGGACGAGTCCGACGTCCGGGTGCGGCCGGGCAAGGGGACCAGGCCCAGGAGCAAGCGGCGGCCGGAGCACGCGGACGCGGTGGGCGCGATGGTCGTCGGCGTCGACCGGGGCCGCTGGACGTGCGCGGTGGACTCCGACCCCGCGCTGCTGGTGACGGCGATGCGGGCGCGGGAGCTGGGGCGCACGCCGGTGGTGGTCGGGGACCAGGTCGGGCTGGTCGGGGACACCTCGGGGCAGCCGGACACGCTGGCCAGGATCGTGCGGGTGGAGGAGCGGTCCAGCGTGCTGCGGCGGACCGCGGACGACACTGACCCGTTCGAGCGGGTCGTGGTGGCGAACGCGGCGCAGCTGGTGATCGTGACGGCGCTGGCCGAGCCGGAGCCGAGGCGCGGGTTCATCGACCGGTGCCTGGTGGCGGCCTACGCGGGTGGGCTGGAGCCGCTGCTGTGCCTGACGAAGTCGGACCTGGCGTCGGCGGACGAGCTGCTGGAGGCGTACGCGGAGCTGGACGTCCCGGTGGTGGTGACCCGGTCGGACGAGGACCCGGTCGCGCTGCGGGAGCGGCTGGTGAACCGGTTGTCGGCGCTGATCGGGCACTCAGGCGTCGGCAAGTCGACGCTGGTCAACCGGCTGGTCCCGGACGCGAACCGGGCCGTGGGCGTGGTGAGCGGGGTCGGGAAGGGGCGGCACACGTCGACCCAGGCGGTGGCGCTGGCGCTGCCCGAGGGCGGGTGGGCGGTGGACACGCCGGGCATCCGCTCGTTCGGGCTGGCGCACATCACGCCGGACGACATCGTGATGGCGTTCCCGGACATGAAGGAGATGGCCGAGGAGTGCCCGCCGGGGTGCGGTCACCTGGGCGGCGAGGAGGACCCGGAGTGCAGGCTCGACGAGCTGGTCACGACGGGGGCCGCGACCGAGCGGCGGCTGGAGTCGCGGGGGAAGTTGGAGGAGTACGACTAGGGGCGGTCCGCCGGGCCACTGAGGGTGGCCCGGTTTCGAATTACCGAGCGCAGTGGTTCACCGGATCAGGCGGCCTACCCCTGAACACAGCCGGTGGAAGCGGCTGCGCGGAGTAACGTCCGCCGGGTGGCAAGGGTGATCGGAATCGGCGGGATCTTCCTCAGAGCGCGCAATCCCGCCCGCCTCGCGGCCTGGTACCGGGCGCACCTCGGCATCCCCATGAACGACCGGGGGACGGTGACCTTCCACTGGGAGGAGACCGCGACCCGCGACAACCCCGGCACCACCACGCTCGCGCTGTTCGCCCAGGACACCGACTACTTCGGCGAGCCGGGCCAGCGGGCCATGCTCAACCTGCGGGTGGACGACCTCGCGGCGCTGCTCGACCGGCTGCGGGCGCACGGCGTCGAGGTGCTGGAGCAGACCGAGGACTCCGAGTACGGGCGGTTCGGGTGGTGCGTCGACCCCGAGGGCAACCGGGTCGAGCTGTGGGAGCCCGCGCGCGGCATGTGAGCCGCGCGCGGGCCCCCCAGGTCCAGCGCTACATCAGCTCCAGCACGAACGGCAGCTCCTGCGGCGCGTACCAGGCCAGCTCGTGGTCCTCGGCGCTGCCGACCGCGAAGTCCGCGTCCGGGTCGCCCAGGTCCGCGGCGTCGATCACGTCGGCCGCCTCGCGCACCGCGTCCTCGGCCTCGGCCGTGTCCAGGTGCACCGCGGCGATCTTCTTGAGCGGGATCGCCCCGGACAGCTTCACCACCGAGAAGTCCAGGTCGGGCCGCAGCTTCACCGCGCCGTCCTCCACGTCCACCGACACCACCGCGCGCCGGGGGCGGGCCTTCTCGTCGCCCGACAGCTCCTGGCCGAGCAGCCGCAGCGACGCCCGCGCGGCGTCGAGCATCGCGGCGTACTCCAGCTCCTCGGTGTCCCCCGCCGCGTACGACTCGCGCAGCGCCGGGGTCAGCGCGAACCCGGTCCCGCCGACCGGGGCGAACTCGCCCGTCTCGACCAGGGCGCGCAGCGACGCGACCGTGGCGGGCAGGTAGACCCTCATCCGGACACCGTTCCCATCAGTTCCTCCACCGACTCCTCGACCATGCCCGCGAGGACGTCCACGTCCGGCATCGCGTCACGGTCAGCGTTCAGCCCGAAGTACACACCACCGTCGTAGGACGTGACGCCGATCGCCAGCGCCTGGCTCTTGGCCAGCGGCACCACGGGGAACATCTCCGTCATCCTCGCGCCCGACGCGTACAGCGGCACCTGCGGGCCCGGAACGTTCGTGACCACGACGTTGAACAGCCGCTTCGAGAAGGAGCTGGCGGCCCGCGCGCCGAGCGCGTGCAGCGTCGGCGGGGCGAACCCGCTGACCCGCACCAGGGTCTGCGCGGCCACCTTCTGGCCGGACTCCTGGTGGGCGCGGGTGGCGTGGCTGACGTGGTGCAACCGCACCACCGGGTTCGGCTCCCCCACCGGCAGGTCCACCAGGTACGCGGACACCTCGCCCGGCCTGCCGTCGGCCGAGCGCACCGACATGGGCGTCATGGCGCGCATGGTCGTGCTGGCCGAGACGACCTCGCCGCGCGAGAGCAGCCAGGCGCGCAGCGCGCCGGTCAGGGCGGCGAGGACGCCGTCGTTGACCGTGCCGCCGTGCGCCCTGCGGATGGCGCGGAACTCGTCGAGGCGGGTCCTGGCCACCGCGAACCGGCGCTGCGGCGAGGAGATCCGCACGTTGAGCGGGCTGCCCGGCGCGGGCGTGGCGGCGGTGCGCACGGCCGAGAGGAGGCCGCCGAGCGCGTCGGTGGCCTTGCGGACGGTGGCGACCGTGTCCAGCGCGGCCGAGCGGGCGTTCTCCACCACCTCGCCGGGCCGCTGCACCGCCTCGGCGACCGCGTCCACGACCAGCTGCAGGCCGCTGGGCTCCGGCTGCGGCATCCACAGGTTCTCGACCTGGCGGCGGGGGGACGCGGACACGTCGAGCATCACCTGGGTGATGTCGGGCGCGCCGACGCCGTCCACCATGGCCTGGTGGGTCTTGGTGACCACGGCGATCCGGTTCCGCGCCAGGCCCTCCACCAGGTAGGCCTCCCACAGCGGGCGGGTGTTGTCGAGCGGGCGGGACATGAGCCTGCCGACCAGGTCGTGCAGCTGCTGGTCGGTGCCCGGCGTGGGCAGCGCGGAGCGGCGCACGTGGTAGGTGACGTCGAAGTCCTGGTCGTCCACCCACACCGGGCGGGCGAGCCTGCCCGGCACGTGCACCACCTTGCGCCGGTAGCGCGGGGCCAGCGAGAGCCGCTGCTCGACCAGGTCGACCAGCCGGTCGTAGTCGAAACCGGCCTTGGGCCTGCGGAACACCGCGACGCTGCCGACGTGCATCGGCGTCGACGCGTCCTCCAGGTAGAGGTACGAGGCGTCCAGCGCGGACAGTCGGTCGGGCATGGGGCCAGGCTATCCGCTGCACCGCTCGACGAGGCGGCTCACGGCCGCGACCTCGGCGTCGTCGCGGCGGGCCCGGCCGAGCCGGATGCGGGCGGCGGCGGGCATGGCGCGGCGCACGGCGGCGTCGACGCGGCCCGCCAGGAACGCGCCGAGGAACGCGCCCCTGACCGGCCTGCGCAGCGGGGCGACCCGGCCGACCTCGACGGCGAGCCAGCTGAGCGCCACGTCGAGGCTGCGGTCGCCGCGCGCGGCGTCGGCCCAGTCCACGAGCACCGGGCCGTCCGGGCCGAGCACGACGTTGCCGGGGTGCAGGTCCAGGTGCAGCAGGGCGCCCTCGCCGGGCAGGAAGTCGGGGGCGGGGACGGCGTCCAGGTCGTGGTGCAGGCGGGCGAGCTGGCGGCCGAGGCGGCGGGCGCGCCACGGCTTGGCGTCCAGCTCCTGCGACATGCGCGGGCCGGGCACGTACTCCATGACGATCTCGGTGGCGTCGGCCTCGGCGACCCTGGGCACCGGGATGCCGTGGGCGCGCAGGTGGCGCATCAGCTCGGCCTCCGGCCGGGGGTCGCGGCCGGAGCGGCTGCGCTTGCGGAGCAGGCCGTCCGGGCGCAGGAAGACATCGGCCTCGCGGCCTCGGGCCAGCAGGTGGTCACGGTGCGCGACGTTGCGCAGACGCGGGGTCATGGGACGATCATCACAGTTGACAGCTGATCCGCAAGGGCTGATCGGGGGTTTCGCGGTGCGCCGGGCGGAGGTGCGACCATGCACGCGTGGAGATCTCGCCCAAGGACAGGTTCGTCACGGTCTACGGCCGCAAGCCCGTGCTGGAGGCGCTGGACGACCCTCGGTTGGAGGTCGACAAGGTGCTGATGGCGGAGGGCGCGCGCGGGCCCGCCGCCAAGGAGATCCTGGACGCCGCCTCGCGGCGCGGGGTCAGGGTGCAGCGGGCGACCGCGCAGCGGGTGAAGGTGCTGGCGGGCAACGGCAGGCACGACCAGGGCGTGCTCGCGGACGTGGTCGCCCCGCGCATGGCGCCGCTCGCGCTGGCCCTGGAGTCCCGGCCGCGCGGGGTGCTGCTGCTGGACGGGATCACCACGCCCGCGAACGTGGGCATGATCCTGCGCACCGCCACGGCGGCGGGCGTCGAGGGGATCGTGGTGCCCCGGCGCGGGGTGGCGTCGATCGACCCGCTCGTGGTGAAGGCGTCGGCGGGGGTGGCGTTCCGGGCGCCGGTGCTGCGCTGCGGGACGGCCGCCGAGGCCGCCGCGCAGCTGCGGGCGGCCGGGTACCCGCTGTTCGCGCTGGACGCGTCGGCGAAGCGGAGCGTGTACGCGGCGGAGCTGCCGGAGCGGGCGGCGTTCGTGCTGGGCAGCGAGACGGCGGGGATCTCGGACGGGGTCAGGGAGCACGTGAGCGACTGGCTGTCGATCCCGATGGCGGCGGGCGTGGAGTCGCTGAACGTGGCGAGCGCGGCGGCGGTGCTGTGCTTCGAGGTGGTCCGCAGGCGCTCGCTCTGAGCGCCTGCCCATCGTCCGGGCGGACGCGCGCTGGTGC
>NZ_JBQGCX010001308.1:0-3749 GCF_052038725.1 Actinosynnema sp. | reverse complement strand
GCGCCGGACGTGGTCTGCGCGACCGGCAGGCACGACGCGGCCGTCGTCCGCGGGCAGCTGCGCGAGGACGGGTGGCCCAGCGCGCTGGTGCTGTTCCGGCACTCGGCGTTCCCGCTGGAGCAGGGGGAGGGCACGCGCTGGCTGCTGGACCGCGCCGGGCTGGTCGTCGCCACCTCGTGGGAGCAGGCGCGGGCCCAGTTCGGCGACCTCGTGGCCGCGCGCGACCCGAGGTTGCTGGTGCTGCTCAGCGGGGTCCGGGCGGGGTTCGCCGCCGACGTCGCCGCGCTGGACCGCGACCGGCTGCGCGCCGACCTCGGCATCGCGCCGGGGCAGTGCGCCTTCGCCGTGCTGGCGAGGCTCTCCTGGGAGAAGGGGATCGACCGGCTGCTCAAGGCGTTCGCCCTCGTGGCGGCCGACCCCGCGCCGGTGCTGCTCCTCGTGGGCGAGGGCGGGCAGCGGGCCGAGCTGGAAGCGCTCGCCGCGAGCACCGGGATCGCCGACCGGGTCCGGTTCCTCGGACACCGCGATGACGTCCTGCCGGTGCTCGCCGCAGCCGACGCCGCCGTGCTCGCCAGCACCGTCCCGGAGACGGGACCGCTGGCGCTCAAGGAGTCCATGGCCGCCGGGCTGCCGGTGGTCGCTCCCGCGATCGGGGGCATCCCGGAGTTCGTCACCGACTCGTACAGCGGCCTGCTCTTCCCCGACGACGACGGGCTGCGCGACGCCCTGACCCGACTGGCGTCCTCCGAACGGCTGCGCGAACTGCTCGGCCGGGGCGCCAGGGCGGCGATCGAGGAGGGGCACCGGCTCGACCGGCGCGTCGAGCACCTGCTGTGGCGGCTGGATCTGCTGCTCGCCGAGCGGGGCGACGTGGACCGGTTGCTGGGCGAGCTGTCCTGGGACGAGGTGCGGTTGCGGCGCGAGGCGGACACCGGGTTCGTGTTCGTGCCGCGCACCTCCTACCTCGCCGAGCTGGACGCCGCCACCCACGCCGACGTCGCGCGGGCGGTGCGGGCCGGTGATCCGGCGCTGCTGCTCGGAACCGGGTCGCACCCCCGGCGCGCGCTGGTCGACCAGCTCTACCGGATGGGCGCGCTGCGCCGCGCCGAACCCGCCGCAGCGCTGGTCGCGACCGCATGAGGGCGCTCGTCATCGCCGCCCACCCCGACGACGAGGTGCTGGGCGCGGGCGCGACCATGGCGGCCCTCGCCGAGCGCGGGCACCACGTGTGCGCGCTGATCCTGGCCGAGGGCGTGTCGTTGCGGCACAAGGACGTCGACCTGGCGCGGGCGCGCGAGACGTGCCGGACCGCCGCCGCGGAGCTGGGCGTCGCGGAGCTGCGGTTCGGCGGGTTCGCGCTGGAGGGCGGGATGCTCGGCGACGGGCCGCAGCGGTCGGTGGTCGACGCGGTCACCGGCGCGATCCGCGAGGTGGAGCCGGAACTGGTGTTCACCCACCACCCCGGCGACATCCACGTCGACCACCGGGTCGTGGCGCGCTCCACCACCTACGCCACGCGGGTGCTCGGCGGCGGCCCGGTGCGGCAGGTGCTGCACTACGAGGTGCTGTCCTCCACCGAGCAGCAGACCCCGGCCGCGATCCCCTACCTGCCCACGGTCTTCTACGACGTCAGCGGGCACGTGGAGCGCAAGTGCCGCGCCCTGTCGGCGTACAGCTACGAGTTGATCGACGCGCCGCACCCGCGCTCGGCGCACGCGGTGCGCGCGCTGGCGGCGTACCGGGGCGCGCAGGTCGGGGTCGCGGGCGCGGAGGCCTTCGCGCTGGCGCGGGAGCTGCGGGGAGGTGACGGGGCTTGCGCGTCCTGGTGAGCGGCGGGGCGGGGTACATCGGGTCCTTCGCGGTGCGCGGGCTGCTCGCGCGCGGCCACGAGGTGCTGGTGCTGGACAACCTGAGCACCGGGCGGCGCGAAGCCGTTCCCGGCCAGCGGGTCGAGGTCGTGGACGTGCGCGACGAGCCCGCCGTGACGCGGGTGGTCGCGGGGTTCGAGCCCGACGCGGTCATCCACTTCGCGGCGCTGAAGTCGCCGCAGGAGTCCGTCGCGCGGCCGGGGCTGTACCTGGACGTCAACGTCACCGGCACGGCGAACCTGCTCGACGCCGCGACCCGCCACGGGGCCCGGCACTTCGTGCTGTCCTCGTCGTGCGCGGTGTACGGCACGCCCCAGGTGTGCCCGGTCGACGAGCGGGCGCCCGCCCGGCCGGTCAGCCCGTACGGCGAGTCCAAGCTGATCTCCGAGCGGCTGGTCGAGCGGTGCGCGCGGGCGAGGGGCGTGCGCTACGCGAACCTGCGCTACTTCAACGCGGCGGGCGCCGCGCTCGACGGCTCGCTCGGCGAGCACCTGCCGCCGGTGGCCAGGCAGGTGGTGCCGCTGGCCGTGCGCGCGGCGCTCGGGCTGGAGCCGTGCCTGAACGTCTTCGGCGACGACTACCCGACCCGCGACGGCACCGCCCTGCGCGACTACGTGCACGTCGAGGACCTGGCGCGGGGGCACGTGGACGTGCTCGACGCACTGTCCGCAGAGGACGTGTCCGGCACCTACAACCTCGGCCAGGGCGTGCCCACCAGCGTGCGCGAGGTCGTGCGGGCGCTGGGCCGCGCGGCCGGGTGCGAGGTGCCGGTGCGGGTGGGGCCGCGCCGGGAGGGCGACCCCTCGGTGTCGTGGGCGGACAGCGGGCTGGCCGGGCGGGTGTTCGACTGGGCGCCCCGGCACGGGCTCGACGACATCGTCGGCTCGGCCTGGCGCTGGCACCACGACCACCCCGAGACCCTGGGCCGACCGGCGTGCACCTGACCCTGCTGCGCCACGGCGCCGACACCCGTCGCGGGGAGCGGGAGCTGACCGCGCACGGGCGTCGCCAGGCGGCCCTCGCCGGGGCCTGGCTGCGGCGCACGCACGTCACCGAGGTGCGCACCGGGGCGCTGGCCCGCGCGAGCGCGACGGCGGAGATCGTGGCCGGGGCGCTGGGGGTTCCCGCCGTGGTGGACCGGCGATTGGACGAGATCGCCGCCACGTCCGCGCCACCGCCGCGCGAACGGCGACCGGGCGCGGAGGTCGTGGGGGAGGAGGGCTGGGGGGCGTTCCTGGACCGGGTCGCCGCGCTGGTGAGCGAGCTGTGCGCGGAACCCGCGCCGGGGCGGCGGGTCGTGCTGGTGACGCACAGCGGGGTCTTCGACGCGGTCCACGAGCTGCTGACCGGCGGTCGCCGGGTCGAGCTGGCGGTGGCGCACACCGGCCTCACGCACTGGGAGCACCGACCGGGATCACCCGCGGGGACCTGGTTGCTGCACCGGCACAACGCCACCCCGCACCTGGACGCGGCGGCCCCCGTCGACCCGACCGGACGTCCGCCCGAGCACCTCGGGGTCGCCGAACCGCCGGCCGAGGCGCTGCGGTTGGTGGCGGGGATCGAGGCGCCGCAACCGATTCCCGACGAGTGGAGGGCGATCCGGTGAACCGGCCCAGGCTTGTGGTGTGCTGCGTCGACGGCGGGGTTGCCCCGGTGGTGCGCCAGCACGGGCTGTTCGACCCCGGCCGCTGGTTCCCCGCCCGCGCGGCGACCCCGGCCACACCGCTCACGTCGGTCTTCCCGTCGTCCACCGCGCCCGCGCACGCCTCGTTCCTGACCGGCGCGCACCCCGAGCGGCACGGCGTGGTGGGCAACCGGTTCTGGTCCGGCGAACCGGTCGCCGAGGTGCTGCGGCGGCGCGCCGACCCGGTCGAGGCGCTG
>NZ_JBQGCX010001307.1:0-9313 GCF_052038725.1 Actinosynnema sp. | reverse complement strand
GGGGGGGGGGGGGGGGGGGGGGGGGGGGGGGGGGGGGGGGGGGGGGGGGGGGGGGGGGGGGGGGGGGGGGGGGGGGCGCGGGGGGGGGGGGGGCCCCCGGGGGGGGGGGGCGACCGCGGGCCGGTAGTCGCGGGGCGCGGGCGGCCGGTGGGTGTGCCGGCCGGCTGCGGGGGCGCGACGGCGCGGCCAGCGGGGAGACGCCGTTGCCCCACAAGGCGAGGGTGGTCGAAGGCGCGGGCAGCCGGGAGGCGGGGACGGCCCGAGGCGCGGGCGGGAGGCGAGGTCGCCCACGGGGACCAGGGCGGCCCGAGGTGTGGCCAGGAGGCGGGGGCTGCCGGGACGCGGGTGGTCCTGGGCCGGCGTGGTCGAGCGGGGCGGGTGGTGATTACGTGGTGGGGTGCCCGGACTTGACGCTTCCCAGATCAGGCGCAGGCTCGCCGACGCCCGGCTGTACCTGTGCACCCCCCACCGCCCCGACCTGGCCGAGGTCGCCGACGCCGCGCTCGCGGGCGGGGTGGACGTCGTGCAGTTGCGGGAGAAGGGCATGGAGGCTCGGCAGGAGTTGGCCGCCCTCGAGGTGCTCGCGGAGGCGTGCGCGCGGCACGGGGCGCTGCTCGCGGTGAACGACCGGGCGGACGTGGCCCTCGCCGCCGGGGCCGACGTGCTGCACCTCGGCCAGGACGACCTGCCCGTCCCGCTGGCCCGGCGGGTGGTCGGGGACGAGGTGGTGATCGGGCGGTCCACGCACGACCTCGCGCAGGCCTCGGCGGCGGCGGTCGAGCCGGGCGTGGACTACTTCTGCACCGGGCCCTGCTGGCCGACGCCGACCAAGCCCGGACGCCCGGCTCCGGGGCTGGACCTGGTGCGCGCGGTCGCCGGGTGGGACGCGGCACGAGCGGGCGCGGGCGAGCCGGGCGCGGGTGCGGCCCCTCCCGCCCGGCCGTGGTTCGCCATCGGGGGGATCGACCGGCATCGGTTTCCCGAAGTGATCTCCGCCGGGGCAGGCCGGGTGGTGGTCGTGCGCGCCATCACCGAGTCGGACGACCCCCGCGCCGCCGCAGCCTGGTTGAAAATTCAACTAAGCGGCGTACCCTCGTCCCCGTGATGCCTGTGCTCTACCTGGGCCACGGGGCGCCCCCGCTGGCCGACGACGCGCGCTGGACCGGCGAGCTGCACGCCTGGTCCGAGGACCTCCCCCGCCCGGAGGCGGTCCTGGTGGTGTCCGCCCACTGGGAGGAGGCGCCGCTCACCCTCGGCGCCACCACCCCCGTGCCGCTGACCTACGACTTCTGGGGCTTCCCGCGGAAGTACTACGAGGTGACCTACGACGCGCCGGGCGCGCCCGCGCTCGCCGACGAGGTCACCCGGCTGCTCGGCGGCGAGGACCGGGTGGCGCGCGACCCGGAGCGCGGGCTCGACCACGGGGCCTACGTGCCGCTGAAGGAGCTGTTCCCGGCGGCGGACGTGCCGGTGCTCCAGGTGTCCATGCCGACCCTGGACCCGCGCGAGCTGTTCGACCTCGGCCGCAGGCTGGCGCCGCTGCGCGAGCAGGGCGTGCTGCTGGTCGGCAGCGGGTTCATGACGCACAACCTGAGCTGCGTGGACTTCCGGCGCGGCCCGGACTACGCCGCGCCGGGCTGGTCCGAGGAGTTCGACGACTGGGCGGGCCGGGCGCTGGCCGCCGGCGACGTGGACGGGCTGCTGGACTTCGCCCGCAAGGCCCCCGCCGCCGGTCTCGCGCACCCGCGCACCGAGCACTTCGCGCCGCTGTTCGTGGCGCTCGGCGCGAGTCTGGACCAGGGCGCGCCGAGGACCACCGTCGAGGGGTTCTGGTACGGGCTGTCCAAGCGCTCGGTGCAGTTCGGCTGACCGCGCCCGCGCCGTGACGGCCCCGCGCCCGCTTAGGCCGATGGGGCGGTCTCCTGAACGGCAAATGTGAAGCTGGGAGTGACGCACCAAACGGCGTCTCACCCGATCGGCGGATAGGCGCAGCACGGGGTGGTCCGGTCAGAGCAACTCAGGCAAGTAGCTCTCCGTATTGGAGGCAAGTGCCCCCGGAACGCCATTCGCCGGTACGCTGAGCACTAGCCGCGCCACCGCTGACAAGCGAGCGCGGCGAACAGGCCGCCTCCGGGCGGCCCGCGAAGACGTCTCCCTCATCTTCGGATGCGGGGAAGCCGGGGATTCGGTGGCAGGGACCGCCCCCGGCGACCCCCCAGGGGGACGGGTGGTGGGGCGGCGGCAGGGGTCGCCCCACCCCTCTTTCTCTCCCGCCGCTCGGCGCGGTGAACCGCACAGCTCGCCACCGGGGTCGCAGGCCGCCCCGGCGCACGCCCGCCTACCCGCGAGTAGTGGACCTTTCGAGCTACGTTACAACTCCGTTACGTGTGACAGCTGGAGACCATCAGAGTCGAAGTGTGTCACAGGCCACGTCACCGTGACTGCGCTGCGTAGCCCTTGACCGTTGACCCGCGCCACAGGTAGTCACGAACTCGGCATTCGAGGAATCACGCTCACCGCTGATTCCCCGGTTTCCCGCCACCCCAAGCGTGAATACCCCGGCCCGAAGTGAACAAGACCGCCGATCCGAAGGGCATTCGCGGCAACGTGGACTGCTCCCCCCGACGGGGGGAAGATGGTGGTCCGTGGACCTCGTGACGCTGGAAGACATCCGGGCCGCCGCCGAGCGGATCTCCGGGGCGGTGCTGCGCACCCCGCTGCTGCCCTGGGGCGACGGCCTCTGGCTCAAGCCGGAGAGCCTGCAACCGGTGGGCGCGTTCAAGATCAGGGGCGCCTACAACGCGCTGGCCCGCCTCGCGCCCGAGGACCGGGCGCGCGGGGTGGTGGCCTACTCCAGCGGCAACCACTCGCAGGCCGTCGCGCGCGCGGCGCGGGAGTTCGGCGTGCCCGCCGCGATCGTGATCCCGGACAACGCGCCCGAGGTCAAGGTCGAGGCGACGCGCGCGCTCGGGGCCGAGGTGGTCCGGGTGCCCATGGCCGAGCGGGAGAGCCGGGCGCTGGAGCTGGCCGCCGAGCGCGGCGCGGTGCTGGTGCCGCCGTTCGACCACCCGGACGTGATCGCCGGGCAGGGCACGATCGGGCTGGAGGTCGTGGCGGACCTGCCCGAGGTCGCGACCGTACTCGTGCCGGTCAGCGGCGGCGGGCTGCTGTCCGGCGTGGCGGTGGCGGTCAAGGCGCTGCGGCCGGACGCGCGGGTGATCGGCGTGGAGCCGGAGCTGGCCGCCGACGCGGGCGAGTCCTTCGCGGCCGGGCGCCGGGTGGACTGGCCCGACGCGGACCGGGCCAGGACCATCGCGGACGGGCTGCGGGCCCAGCCGTCCGAGCGGACGTTCGCGCACATCCGGGCGCACGTGGACGGGTTCGCGGCGGTCTCCGAGGCCCGGATCAGGGCGGCGGTGCGGGAGCTGGCGGTGCGGGCCCGGCTGGTGGTGGAGCCGAGCGGGGCGACGACCCTGGCGGCGTTCCTCCAGCTGCGCGAGCGCGGCGAGCTGGGCGACGGGCCGGTGGTCGCGGTGCTGTCCGGCGGCAACGTCGACCCGGCGCTGCTGGCCGAGGTGCTGCGGGAGGCGTGACGCGCGGGGCGGCCCCGAGAGCGGGCCGCCCCTGCCGCGCGCGCTCAGCCCTCGACCGGGCGGTTCAGGGTCGCGACGAACTTGTAGCGGTCGCCCCGGTACACCGAGCGCACCCACTCCACCGGGTTGCCCTCGGTGTCGTAGGAGTGGCGGGAGAGCAGCAGCATGGGCAGTCCGATGTCCGCGCCCAGCAGCTCCGCCTCCTCGGGCGAGGCGAGCGCGGTCTCGATGGTCTCCTCGGCGTGCCCCATCTCGGTGCCGAACCGCTCGCGCAGCACCTGGTACAGCGACCCGCCGGGCGACAGGTACCGCCGCAGCCCCCGGAACCGGCCGAGGGCCAGGTGCGTGGTCTCGATCGCCATCGGCTCGCCGTCGGCCAGCCTCAGCCGGTGCAGCCGCAGCACCTTCGCGCCCGCGCGCACGCCCAGCAGCCGGGCCAGCTCGGCCTCGGCGGGCTGCTCGGAGGCGTCGATCAGCCGGGACGACGGCTGGCGGCCCTGCGCCAGCATGTCCTGCGTGTACGAGGAGAGCTGGAGCCGTTGCGCCACCTTGGGTTCCGCGGCGAACGTGCCCTTGCCCTGCACCCGCAGCAGCCTGCCCTCGACGGTCAGCTCGGCCAGCGCCTGGCGGACCGTCGTGCGGGACACGTCGAACTCCGAGGCGAGCGAGCGCTCGGTGGGGATCGGCGAACCCGGCGGCATGGCGCGCAGCAGGTCGAGCAGGTGGCGTTTGAGGCCCCAGTACTTCGGTTCCCGCTGTGCACGCGACCTGGACTCCAGGCTCGTCTCCAGCATGGCCTTCCTCCTCGACTTCTCCCAGCGCTCCCGCCACAAGGATGCCCTGTCGCGGGCCGTTCGCGCCGTCGAACCCCCTCGTCGAGTCATCGGATGACTTTGCAACGTCTCGGCAACGACCTTGACAGGTCCTGTGGTGGGGCACACCCTAGGCCGCATTGGTCTACACCACTTAGGTCCGCCTAGGTGTCCGTGGTGTTGGTCCGGCCGCAGGGGACGGGGCCGGCGAGGAAAGGGCGCGAACGTGAAGGGCTGGAGAGGACTGGCAGTCGGCGCCACCGCGCTGTCGGTGGCATTGGCCGGTTGCGGCACGAGCAGTGACAGCGGGAGCGGCGAGGGCGGGGACAAGACGCTCACCGTGTGGCTGATGGACGGCTCGGCGGCTCCGACGCTGACCGACGCGCTGCACCAGGAGTTCGAGAGCGCCCACCCCGGCGTGAAGGTCAAGTACGAGGTGCAGAAGTGGGGTGGCATCCAGGAGAAGCTCACCACCGCGCTGACCGGGAAGACCCCGCCGGACGTCATCGAGCTGGGCAACACCCAGACCGCGAAGTTCGCGTCCGAGGACACCCTGGAGGACCTGTCCGGCGACGTCTCGTCGCTCGCGGGCGACCAGTGGCTCGCGGGTCTCGAGGACTCGCTCACCTGGGACGGCAAGCAGTACGGGATGCCGTTCTACGCCGCGAACCGGACGGTCGTCTACCGCACCGACCTGTTCCAGGCCGCGGGCATCACCGCCGCGCCGACCTCGCGCGACGAGTGGGTCGCGGCCGTCGAGAAGCTCAAGGCCGCCAACGCGTCCGACCCCGAGTTCCAGTCGCTGTACCTGCCGGGCCAGTCCTGGTACGTGCTGCTGTCGTTCATCTGGGACGAGGGCGGCGACGTCGCCAAGAAGGACGGCGACAAGTGGGCGGGCGCGCTCGACAGCGCCGAGGCCAAGGCGGGCCTGGAGTTCTACAAGAAGCTCGTGGACGCCTCCGGCACCAAGGCCCCGAAGGACACCGACGAGGCCACGCCGCAGCAGATGGAGGTGTTCGGCACCGGCAAGGTCGGCATGATGATCGGTCTGCCGTGGGAGCTGGCGGGCGCGGTCAAGGCCGACCCGACGCTGGAGGGCAAGCTCGGCGCGTTCCCGATCCCGTCCAAGACGGCGGGCAAGACCGCGCCGGTGTTCCTGGGCGGCTCGAACCTGGCCATTCCGGCCGGTAGCGCGAACCCGGACCTGGCCAAGGACTACCTGAAGCTGCTGTCCTCCAAGAAGTACCAGGACATGCTGGCCGAGGGCGGCTCGGTGCCCGGCACCTCCACCGACACGGCGAAGCTGGAGACCACCCCGGTCGGCAAGGCGCTCGCCGCCGCCGCCCCCAACGGCAAGGTCACCCCGACCACGCCGACCTGGGCCGGTGTCGAGGCGGGCCAGAACCCGCTGAAGGACATGCTGACCGCGTACCTGTCCGGCGCGAAGTCGCTGGACCAGGCCACGGCGGACGCCAACGCGGCGCTCACGAAGACGCTGGCGGGCTGACGGTCGCATGACGGCAGTCGACACGACCGGCGCGGGGGCGTCGACGGGCACCGTCCCGCCGGCGCCCCCGCGCTCCGCGAAGGGCGGCGGTGGCCGCCGCCGGGGCAGCGCGTTCGACCGCGCGCTGCCGTACCTGCTGCTGGCGCCCGCGCTGGTGGCCATCCTGTGGCTGATCGGCTTCCCCGTGCTGTCGGTGCTGCTGACCAGCTTCCGGCGGCTGAACCTGCGCGAGCTCACGCGCGGCCAGGTCGTGTGGACGGGGTTGGACAACTACACCGAGGTGCTGGGCGACCCGGACTTCTGGCTGGTGACCGGGCGGACGGTGGCGTTCACCGCCGCCGTCGTCGGGGCCTCGGTGCTGGCGGGCCTGCTGCTGGCCGTGCTGATGCGGCAGGTCTCGCCGCTGGTGCGGATCGTGCTCCAGGTGGCGATGCTGCTGGCGTGGGCGATGCCGCTGCTGGCGGCCACCACGGTCTACCAGTGGATCTTCGACCAGGAGTACGGCATCCTGAACAAGACCCTGGTGCAGCTGGGATTCGACTCGTACGCCGGGTACTCGTGGTTCTCCACCGGGCTGTCCACGCTGGGCGTGGTCGGTCTGATGATCACCTGGCAGGCCGTGCCGTTCCTGGCGTTCTCGCTGTACGCCGGGCTGATCGGCATCCCGCGCGACCAGTACGAGGCGGCGGGCATCGACGGGGCCTCGCCGTGGCAGACGTTCCGGGCGGTGACGTGGCCGGAGCTGCGCCCGCTGCTGATGATGGTGACGTTCCTGTCGGTGCTGTGGGACTTCAAGGTGTTCGCGCAGATCTGGGCGTTCCGGCAGGGCGGTCCCGACGGGGCCAGCACCACGCTCGCGGTCTACCAGTACCTGGTGGGCATCTCGCAGAGCCACTTCGGCGTGGCGGCGGCGGTGAGCGTGCTGATGATGCTGCTGCTCGCGGCGGTGACGTTCCAGTACCTGCGCAGGCTGGTGCGGTCCCAGGAGGGTGAGCTGTGAGGGCCAAGCGGATCTCGGCCAACGCGGTCGCGCTCGTGGTGGCGCTGTTCTTCGCGTTCCCGACGTACTGGATGGTCGCCACGGCGCTCAAGCCGCGCAAGGACCTGCTGTCCAGCGACTACGACCTGGTGCCGAAGTCGGTGACCGGGGACAACTTCGCGTCGGCGTGGAACAAGCCGGGGTTCCTGGAGTCGCTGGGCAACAGCCTGCTGGTGACGCTGTCGGCGGTGGCCGCGGCGCTGGTGGTCGGGCTGCTGGCGGCGCTGGCGCTGTCCCGGATGCGGTTCCGGGGGCGGCGCGGGTTCGTGATGATGATGCTCATCGCGCAGATGGCGCCGTTCGAGGCGCTGCTGATCCCGATGTTCCTGATGATGCGGGACCTGGACCTGCTCGACAAGCTGCCGTCGCTGACGCTGATCTACTTCGCGGTGACGCTGCCGTTCTGCGCGTGGACGCTGCGCGGGTTCGTCAACGGCATCCCGCTGGAGCTGGAGGAGGCGGCGATGGTCGACGGGTGCGGGCGGTGGGGCGCGTTCCGGCGCGTGACGCTGCCGCTGCTCGGGCCGGGGCTGGTGGCGACGTCGGTGTTCGCGTTCGTGACGGCGTGGAACGAGTTCCTGTACGCGCTGTCGCTGATCAACGACCAGTCGAAGCAGACGCTGCCGGTGTGGCTGAGCGGGTTCAAGTCGAACTTCGGCACGGACTGGGGCGGCGCGATGGCGGCCTCGGCGCTGTTCACGCTGCCGGTGCTGGTGTTCTTCCTGATCGTGCAGCGGAAGATGGTGACCGGGGTCACCGCCGGAGCGGTCAAGGGGTAGTCCTCGTTCACCGCGTGCGCCGCGCCCGCTCCCGCTGGGGGGCGGGCGCGGCGTTGTTCCGGGGGATTTCCTGTGGCGAGCGTCGCTGCGGGGTCGCGGGGCGCGCTGCGGGGCGGCCGGGTGGGCGGCGCCCGGCCTCCCGTGCAGGCCAGGCGCGTCCGGGTGGGGCAGCACCTGGGGGACGAACTGCGCGAACGCGCCGAAGTACCGTGGTCGCAGGCGTCATCCGGCGGTGGGCCGGACGGGTCGGTGGACTCGCCCCGCGGCGGTCGGACTCGCTAATATTGGTCTAGACCTAAGTGGCGTGGGGCCTGCCGGACCGGGCCCGGAGGACAGGGGTTACCCGATGACCGAGCACCAGCCCGGCGGGCACATGGCCGCCGAGATCGACCAGCAGCCCGCGATCTTCGCGGACCTGGTGGCCCGGCGCGCCGAGATCGCGGCGGTCGCCGGGGCGATCCGGGCGCGCGCGCCCCGCTTCGTGCTGTTCGCCGCGCGCGGGTCCAGCGACCACGCGGCGCTGTACGCCAAGTACCTGACCGAGGTGCTGCTCCAACTGCCCGCGGGCCTGGTGTCGCCGTCCACCACCACGCTCTACGGGGCGCGGCCGGACCTGCGGGACGTGCTGCTGGTGACCGTGTCGCAGAGCGGCGGGTCGCCGGACCTGCTGGAGGTCACGCAGTCCGCGCGGGAGCGGGGGGCGCTGACCGTGGCGGTGACGAACACGCCCGACTCGGAGCTGAACGGGGTCGCCGAGATGTCGGTGGACGTCGGCGCGGGCGTGGAGCACGCGGTGGCGGCCACGAAGACGTACTCGGCGACGCTGCTGGCGCTGTACCTGATGGTCGACGCGGTGCGCGGCGGCAGCGGGGCCGAGGTCGCCGGGATCGGCGAGCTGGCGCGGGCGGCGCTGGACGGGTCGGTGGACCCGGTGGAGGAGGCGGTGCGGCGCTACCGGTTCGTGGACCGGGTGCTGACCACCGGGCGCGGCTACTCGCTGCCGTCGGCGCTGGAGGCGGCGCTGAAGCTGGCCGAGACCTCGTACCTGGCGGCGCGGGCCTACAGCGGCGCGGACCTGCTGCACGGGCCGGTCGCGGCGGTCGACGCGGAGACGGCGGTGCTGGCGGTGACCAGCGCCGGGCTGGGCGGGGACGCGCTGCACGACGTGCTGGACGTGGTGCACGGGCGCGGGGCGGACGTGGTGGCGGTCGGGTCGGCGGCGGAGAAGGCGCCCGCGGCCCTGCGCATCCCGGTCCCGGAGACGGCCGAGGAGGTGGCGCCGATCCTGGAGATCCTGCCGGTGCAGCGGTTGGCGCACGGGCTGGCCCTGGCGCGGGGCGGTGACCCGGACAGCCCGCGCGGGCTGAACAAGGTGACGCGGACCCGGTGACCCGGACGCGGTGAGCAGGCACGCCCCGGTCCCCTGGCGGGACCGGGGCGTTCGTTGCTGCCGGGACGCTCAGGCTTCCAGCGCGGCGGGAGTCCAGTCGGGCGGGCCAGCCATCCGGTCCGGGATGGCCCGGTACAGGTTGCGCATCCGCCGGTAGTCGAAGTCCTGGTGGAAGCCGACCACCACGACGTCG
>NZ_JBQGCX010001306.1:0-5247 GCF_052038725.1 Actinosynnema sp. | reverse complement strand
CTGCTCGGCCAGCCCGCGCTCGATCGCCTGCCTGATCCACCAGATGGCGTACGTGGAGAACTTGTACCCCTTGCTGTAGTCGAACTTCTCGACCGCGCGGATCAGCCCGAGGTTGCCCTCCTGGACCACGTCCAGCAGCGGCAGCCCCCGGAACGAGTGCTTCTTCGCCACCGACACCACCAGGCGCAGGTTGGCCCGGATCATGTGGTCCTTGGCGTCCCGGCCGTCCGCGACCACCTGGTTCAGGGCGCGGCGGCGCGCGGGCGTGGGGGCGGTGTCGGCGAGCAGGTGCTCGGCGTACACGCCCGCCTCGATGCGCCTGGCCAGCACGACCTCCTCCGCCGCGGTGAGCAGCGGCGTCGAGCCGACCTGGCGCAGGTACTGGCCGAACAGGTCGGCGTCGGCGGCCTGCTCCGACGCTCGGCGACGGCTCTGGTCGGCGTTGGGCTTCGTCAGCGGCATGACCGTCTCCCTGTCTGGTCGCACCCCGCGCGCGGGCGCTGGTGGCGCTCGGCGCGCGGAGGTCACGGTTGGGCGCCCGATCCGGGCAACCACGGTGTCAACGCACCCGTCGTGGCGCTCATTCCACGTCAGGTTCCGTCTTCCGGGTGCAATCCCGGACCGTGGTCCGGGTCGGGGATGGGCGCGATGGGCGTGGGGCTCAGCGAGGACTCGTCCTCCCCCTCCTCCAGGAGCGTGGCGGCTGCCCCGATGATGCGCAGGTCGGGCTCTCCGACGGTCTCCCGGTCCTTGTCCGGGTAGTCGCACCTGGCGAGGACGCTGCGCATCGCCTCGATCCTGGCCCGCTTCTTGTCGTTGCTCTTCACCACCGTCCACGGGGAATACCCGGTGTCGGTCGCGCGGAACATCGCGACCTTCGCCTCGGTGTACGCGTCCCACCGGTCCAGCGACTCCAGGTCGTTGGCGCTGAGCTTCCACTGGCGCACCGGGTCGACCTGGCGGATGAGGAAGCGGGTGCGCTGCTCGGCGCGCGAGACCGAGAACCACAGCTTCACGAGCAGCACGCCGTCGTCGACGAGCATCCGCTCGAACTGCGGCACCTGCCGCAGGAACCGCTCGTAGTCCTCGTCGGAGCAGTACCCCATCACGCGCTCGACGCCCGCGCGGTTGTACCAGGAGCGGTCGAACAGCACCATCTCGCCCGCCGTGGGCAGGTGGTTGACGTAGCGCTGGAAGTACCACTCGCCCTGCTCGCGGTCGGTGGGCTTGCCCAGCGCCACCACGCGCGCGCCGCGCGGGTTGAGGTGCTCGGTGAACCGCTTGATCGTGCCGCCCTTGCCCGCCGCGTCGCGCCCCTCGAAGAGCACGACCATCCGCTGGCCGGTGTCCTTGATCCAGTACTGGAGCTTGAGCAGCTCGATCTGCAGCAGCCGCTTCTGCAGCTCGTACCGCGCCCGGTCCAGCCGCTCCCGGTACGGGTAGTTCTCCCGCCAGGTGTCGACCTCGGAGCCGTCGGCGCGCAGGAGGACCGGGTCGTCGCCGTCCTCGTAGTCCACGACGAGCTCTTCCTCCAACTCGGGGAAGAGGGATTTCGCGCGATCAGACTGGGCAATCACACGTTCAGGGGTACCCGCTGGCGGGGTCGGAAAAACGGCTGAAGTTTTTTCGCGAAGAGGTGTGGGAGCGCGCCCAGGGGGGCATCCTCGGCTCAGCAAGCAGTACGACGACGAAGCGCGCCGCACCATCCGTTACGGCGCGGCAGCGGATTGAAAGGAAGCAGCACAGTGGGCATCCTGGGTTGGATCGTTCTGGGTCTCATCGCCGGCGCCATCGCCAAGGCCGTCATGCCCGGTAGGGACCCCGGTGGCATCATCGTGACCATGCTTCTCGGCGTCGTCGGCGCCATTCTGGGCGGGTTCATCGGCAGTGCGCTGTTCGGCACCGGCATCGGCAGCTTCTTCGACCTGAGCACCTGGCTCCTGGCCATTCTCGGCTCGCTGATCGTGCTCGCCATCTACCACGTGGTGACCAGCCGCGGTCGTCGCGTCCACGGGTAACACCCGACGCAATCCTCCTAAAGACCCCGCCCGGTGTGGCGGGGTCTTTTGGTGTGCGCGGGTGGGTGGTGGGGTGGAATTGTTGATTCGGGGGGTTCGGTTTGAGTCGGAAGGGTGAACTTCCGGGGTGGGCGCGCGGGGGACGGTGGCCGGTGGGGTGCTCGCCGAGCGCGAGGTGCCGCGCGGCGGTGGCGCGCGCCGTCCTGGCCGCGGTCCTCGCCCAGCGCGCCCCTGGGCGTCGCGACCCCCGGACGTGGCGAACCGCCCCCGGAACCCGCTGACCGGGGGCGGTCCTCCTTGCGCACGTGGGCGCGGTCGGGGGCGCGCGCCACGTGGGGTCTCCGTCAGGGCCTGGCCGCCAGGGCCCGGTCCCGTCTCAGTACCAGCCCTCCTCGGCGTTCCACGCCAGCGTCCCGGCCTCCACCACCGCCACGAACTCCGCCGCCCCCGGCGCCAGGTCCCGCCCGCCGACCACCACCAGCGGGTTCGCCGGGCGCTCCAGGTCGAACGCCAGCCAGCCGTCCGACCCGAGCTCGCCGACCACCAGCCCCGGCCGCACCTCCCGGATCTCCTCCGGCCCGTACAACCTCAGGTACTCGCCCGACGGCCGCAGCCCCCGCCGCAGCCACGACGGCCCGCCCAGGTAGTCGACCCACGCCGCGGGCAGCCCGGCGACCCCGGAGGCGTCCACGCCCGACCGGTACTCCGCCTCCACCTCGATCCGCCCCACCACGTGCCGGTTGAACTCCTCCAGCTCCGCCGCGGGCACCCAGTGCTCGTCGATGCCGCGCCCGCCCGCCGACTGCACCGGGTACCTCGCCAGGAACTCCGCCCCCACCGCGAACCGGGTCACGTACCCGACACCCTCCGCGCCCGAGGCGTTCCACTCGCGGGCGATCCTGGTCGCGTGCTCCCGGTTCACCACGGGGTAGAAGATCGGCTGGTCCGGCAGCCGGGGCGGCCACTCCCGCCACCCCGAACCGGCCACCAGGTCCAGCTCGGCCTGCCCGGTGGGCCGCCACAGCACGACATCGTCCATTCGTGGGAACTTAATCGCCCACGCGGGGCCGGGGAATCCGGCGTCCCTCCCCCGTGGCGCAGACGACCTCGCAGCGGGTCAGGTCGTGGTGGGCGTGCGCGAACCCGCCGGTCGGCAGGTGCCACACCGACAGCACCCGCCTCGGCCGCATCCGGTCGCTGTCCAGGAACCAGCCGTCGTCCACCGCCGCCGACCACCTGGTCCGCACCAGGCCCTCCGGCAGCTCCGCGTACCGGTCGTTGGAGGTGAACTCCCGCACCGCGCCGCGCTCGTCCACCACGACCCGCGCCCGCACCGAGCGCCCGCCGCCGGTCAGCACCAGGTCGAACGCCTCGTCGGACACCGGCTTCCACAGCACGTCCAGCGACAGCAGCATGGACGGCGCGAGCAGCACCGCGTCGCACAGGAACGCCACCAGCTCGTTCGCCTCGTGCTCCGGCCCGCTCTCCCGCGCCACCGTGAACACCCGCAGCGCCGTCGACCTGCGCTCCACGTGCCCGTCCCTGAGCACGTCCGTGGTCTGCACGAGCCTGCCGACCTTGTTCTCCACGACCCGGCTCAGGTCCTCCGCGCTGCTGCGCTGGTGCGTGCGGCACGGCGTCCAGTGCTGGTCGGGCCGCTGCCTGCGCCACCCGTTCAGGCGGGCCTCGAACCCGACGTCGAGCGGGCGGTCGAGCACGCCGGTGAACTCCAGGTAGCGCTGGGCGGGTGACGGCAGGTGGGCGATGTCGGCTGCGGTGACCGCCGGCTGGGTCGCTGTGCTCTGCATGGTCGTACCTCCACCACCCAGGGTGCCGCTGGGGCGAACGGGTGGTCAGAGACCAAGGGGCCCCGTTCGGCGGGACCTTCGACCGCAGGCGCGGGAGCGGCGCCCTCGCAGAATCCTGGCACGGACCACGGAAAAGACGATGGGAGCGCGACATGAGAGCAGCGGTCGTCACCGAGTTCGGCGAGCCACTCGCGGTGGGTGAGGTCCCGACGCCGGAACCCGGCCCCGGTGAGGTGCTGGTGCGGCTGGAGGCGTCGGGGATCTGCCACACCGACATCCACGCCGCGCACGGCGACTGGCCGGTCAAGCCGACCCCGCCGTTCATCCCCGGCCACGAGGGCGTCGGCGTCGTGGAGGCCGTCGGCGAGGGCGTCGACGCGGCCAAGGTCGGCCTGCGGGTCGCGATCCCGTGGCTGGGCGCCGCCTGCGGCGAGTGCGCGCACTGCGTCTCCGGCTGGGAGACCCTGTGCGAGGCGCAGCAGAACACCGGCTACTCGGTCGACGGCTGCTACGCCGAGCGCACCGTCGCGGACGCCCGCTACGCCGTGCCCGTGCCCGACGGCGTGTCCAGCCTGGACGCCGCGCCGCTCACCTGCGCGGGCGTCACCACGTACAAGGCCGTGAAGGTCGCGGGCATCACCCCGACCGAGAAGGTCGCGGTGTTCGGCATCGGCGGGCTCGGCCACCTCGCGCTCCAGTACGCGCGGATCGCGGGCGGCATCACCGTCGCGGTCGACGTGGAGGACGCCAAGCTCGAACTCGCCGCCGACCTCGGCGCCGACCACACCGTCAACGCGGCCACCGAGGACCCGGTCGCGGCCATCCAGGCGCTCGGCGGGGCGGACGTGGCGATCGCGCTGGCCGCGTCGCCGCGCAGCTTCGAGCAGGCGTTCGCGTCGCTGCGGCGCGGCGGGCGGCTGGTGTGCGTGGCGCTCCCGGCGGACGGCGTGCTGCCGGTGCCGGTGTTCGACCTGGTGCTCAAGGGCATCACGGTGATCGGCTCGATCGTCGGCACCAGGGCGGACCTGGCGGAGGTGTTCGAGCTGCACGCGGCCGGGCGCACGCGGGTGATCGCGAGGGGCACGACGCTGGACCAGGTCAACGAGGCCTTCGAGGACGTCCTCGCGGGCAAGGTCCCGGCCAGGCTGGTCATCGAGCTGTGAGCGGCCGCAGGTGAGGGAAGGACGCACACTTCCAGCGTCCCGGCTGACAGATGCGTCCGCCGGGACGCTGGGGCGTGGGTCGGTGGTGGGTGCGAACGCGGTCATCCGCGACAGGTCGCCGGTTCCGCTCGCCGCTCCGCGACGAGCGGGGTGCGATCTCCGGTTGGTCCGATGCCCCTCGGGCCCGCGCGGCCTTCAGCCGGTCGTCGACCGGCGCGCGTCACACCCCCGCGTGGCCGCCGGCCTCCGCGGACACCA
>NZ_JBQGCX010001305.1:0-2110 GCF_052038725.1 Actinosynnema sp. | reverse complement strand
AACAGGGCGGAGCCGGGGTTGCGGCGGAAGTGCTCGCCGATCAGCGCGGGCGGCAGCGCCTCGCCCGCGAGGATGGTGGTGCGCACCGAGTCGTGGGCCTGCGGGTCGGTCTCCAGCAGGACCGCGTACTGCGAGGGCACGCCGTCGACGTGGGTCACCTCGCGGGAGCGGATGAGCGCGCCGAGCAGCCGGGGGTCCAGCACCTCTGCCTCGGTGGGGAGCACGACGGTGCCGCCCGAGGCCAGCGTCCAGTAGAGCCCGCCGCCGGAGGCGTCGAAGGTCAGCGGGGCCAGCACCAGGTACCGCTCGGGCAGGCCGGGGCCCGCGCAGGCGGAACGGGCCTCGGTGGAGTGCACGATCTGGCGGTGCTCGACGGCGACGCCCTTGGGCCTGCCCGTGGAGCCGGAGGTGTAGATGACGTACGCCAGGTCGGCGGGGTCGACGGTCGTCGAGGGGCGGGCGCTGGTGGCCGGGTCGGCGGTGGGGACGGCGATCCGGGTGAGGCCGCTCAGCTGCTCGGGCAGCCCGGCGAGGACCGCCTCGGAGCCGACGACGGTGGTGATGGCGGCGTCGGCGAGGATGAAGGCCAGCCGGTCGGCCGGGTAGGTGGGGTCGAGCGGGACGTAGGCGCCGCCGGCCTTGAGGACCCCGAGCAGGCCGACCACGGCGTGCGGGGTGCGGTCGACGAGCACGCCGACGCGGGTCTCCGCCGCGGCGCCCGCGGCGATCAGCTCCGAGGCCAGGGCGTTGGCGCGGGCGTCGAGGGACCCGTAGGTCAGCTCGGCGTCGCCCGCGACCACCGCGACGGCGCCGGGGTGGGCCTCGGCGGCGGCCTCGACGAGGCCGTGCAGGGTGCGGGTCCGGTCGTGCTCGGTGCGCGTGTCGTTCCAGGTGCGCACCACCAGTTCGCGCTCCCGCTCGGAGAGCAGGGCGAACTCGGCCAGCGGCCTGGTGGGCTCGGCCAGCGCGGAGTCCAGCAGCAGCAGGACGTGCCCGAGCAGGCGCTCGACGGTGTCGCGGTCGAACAGGTCGGTGTTGTACTGCGCGCGCAGCGCCAGCGCGGGCCCGCGCCGGGTGGCGACGAGGTCGATGTCGTGCGCGGTCCAGGTGACCGGCAGGTCGACCGGGACGGCGGTGGCGCCGGGCAGCTCCACCGACTCCGGCTGCCGCTGGTAGGAGAACGACACCTGGAACAGCGGGGTGTGGCTGAGGTCGCGCTGCGGCTGGGCGGCCTCGACGATCCGGTCGAAGGAGAGCCTGCCGTGCGCGGTGGCCTCGGCCGAGACCGCCGCGGTGCGCTCCAGGAGGCGCTCCAGGGTCTCGTCACCGGTCAGCTCCAGGCGCAGCGGGAGCGCGTTCTCCAGCGGGCCGATCAGGCTCGTGCCATCGGCGTGCCAGGTGGCCGGGACGGCGACGCCGATCGCCAGGTCGTCCTGCTGGGAGTAGCGCGACAGCACCGAGGCGTAGGCGGCCAGCAGCAGGTGGGCGTGGTCGGCGCCGGTCGCGGAGGCGTGGGCGTCGAGGGCGGCGGTGGTCGCCTCCGGCACCGGGACCGACACGGCGGCGCCCGCGATGGTCTTCATCGGCGGCCGGGTGCGATCGGTCGGCAGTTCGAGCGCGGGCAGGGCGGCGAGCTGCTCGCGCCAGTACTCGATGTCCTTGATCGCCTCGTCGCCGTCGACCCACTCCCGCTGGGCGGTGACCACGGCGTGGAAGTCCGCGGGGGTGGTGTCGGCGGCGCCGCCCGCGTAGGTGGTCAGCACCTCGTCGGTCAGCAGCCGCACCGAGCGCTGGTCGGCGACCATCTGGTGGGCGGTGATGAGCAGGACGTGGTCGTCAGCCGCGATCCGCAGGAGCGAGGCGCGCACCAGGGGGCCCTTGGCCAGGTCGAAGCGGGTGCGGGTCTCGGCGGCCACGACGCGGGCCAGCTCGCCGGGGATGTCGGCGGGGTCGAGCTCGGTGACGGGCAGCCGCAGCGAGACCACGGGGGCGGTGGTCGCCAGGGGGTGCCCGTCGACCTCGCGGAAGGTGGCGCGCAGCACCTCGTGGCGCTGCACCGCGGCGACCAGCGCCTGCTGGAGGGCGGCGGGGTCGACCCGGCCGCGCAGGC
>NZ_JBQGCX010001304.1:0-1744 GCF_052038725.1 Actinosynnema sp. | reverse complement strand
TGCCGCACCTGGTGCGCATGGCGGTCGGACCGGGTTACCGCGTGCTGGTGCCCGGCGTCCGTTTCCCGGCCGTGGACCGCGCGGGCAACACCACGCAGGTCGACTGCACCCAGGTGCGGGGTGGAATCATCACGATCGGCGCGCACGGCGTGGTGAACCCGAACAACGAGACGTTCACGCCGATCACCTTCGCCGTGCCCGCCCAGCAGCAGCAACAACCGGCCCCGGTCGACCCGCCGACCGCCGCGCCGACCGGGCAAGCCCCTGCGCCGCAGTAGCAACAAGCGCAGCAACCAGTTGCGGTGCTCTCGGCGACGAGCGGCAGCGCGGTGGTCGGGCAGCCGCGACCGGCGCCGCCGCGCAGCAGGAGCCCGAGCGGGACGGCAACACCTGGTTGCTCGCGGGCGCGGGTGGAGCCGCGCTGGTCGTCGTCGTGGCCGGGATCGTGGTGCTGCGCAAGCGGCGCAGGGCGGAGGTCGGGCAGTGAGGTTCACCAGCGCGGTCCTCGCGGCCGGGGTGCTGCTCGTCGTGGCTCCCGGACCGGTGTCGGCGCAGGAGGGGAGCGCGGAGCCGTCGGTGACGACGACCACGGCTCCCTCCTCGGTCAAACCGTCCACTTCGGACGGCAAGCCGAGTTCCGTCGCGAACCCGACTTCCGAGGTGCGCAAGGTCCAGGAGAGCAGCGCCACCACCGCGACGACCACCGCCTCCCAGACCTGCGGGCTGACCCAGACCACGGTCGGCAAGGACGATCTGCTGTGGGGCTTCAAGAAGAGCTTCCGGCAGTACGTGGGCGTCGGCATCGGGGGCTCGGCGGGCAGCTCCATCACCGCCGCCGACGGCGCGACCATCACCGCCGTCGACGAGGTGGTCCGCGACGGCAAGCCCAACCCGACCGGCGTGCCCACCGGGGCCTACCGGTTCTCCTTCCAGGGCGCGGAGTTCCGCACCAAGAGCGACTTCACCGCGCGCTACCGGGGCGAGGTCGAGTTCTCCTACCCCGCGCACTTCTTCACCCTGGTGCTCAAGGACCCGTCGATCGAGGTCAGCGGCGCGACCGCGACGATGCGGGCCGACATCGCCCTGTGCGCCGACCCCGGAACGCCCGCGCAACCGGTCGACCTGCCGGACGTGGCGCTGGCGAACCTGAATCCCGGCGGGGGATCCCACGTCGGTGCGGCCGGATCGCTGTCCTGGACCGGGGTCCCGGCCACGCTGACCAGCGCCGAGGCGTTCGCGGGCTTCTACCAGGCCGGGACGGCGCTGGACCCGGTCGCTCTCGTGATCGCCGCCGACTGCGCCAAGCTCCCCGAAGGGCCGCCCGCAGTGACCCCTCGCCGCCACGCCGCCCGCGCAGGCCGCTGGTGGTGGCGGCGACCTCGTGCCCGAGGTCCGCCACCGGCCGACCCAGCGGCTGGCCGGGACCGCCGTGCTGCTGGCCGCCTACCGCCCCGCGCGCCGCTGACCCCGCCCCCGGCGCCCACCGCGCCGGGGGCGGTCAGGCGCTGACCGGCGCGTTCCCGCCCAGCAGCGCGATCAGCCCGAACGGCGCGTCCTCGCCCAGGCACAGCTCCACGGTCGCGTGCGCCTCCACGGCCTCCGCCGCGCCGCGCGCGAACATCGCCTCCTCGTGCAGCGCGAACGCCCGCTCCACGTCACCGGGGTGCGCGGCGATCGCCTTCCCCAGCTCGGACCCGTCGAACATCGCCAGGTTCGCGCCCTCGCCGGACGGCGGCATCAGGTG
>NZ_JBQGCX010001303.1:0-1507 GCF_052038725.1 Actinosynnema sp. | reverse complement strand
GACCCCGGGCTCGCTCGCGGTCGTCCAGGCGAGCTTCCGGCCCGCCGACCGCGGTCGCGCGATCGGCACGTGGGCGGGGGTGGGCGCCGTCGCCCCCGCGCTCGGACCGCCGCTGGGCGGCTGGCTGGTGGAGACGGACTGGCGGCTGGTGTTCCTCGTCAACCTGCCGCTCGCGGCGGTCGCGCTGGTCCTGACGGCCCGCTTCGTGCCGGAGTCGCGGGACCCCGGCGCCGCCGGGCGCCTCGACGTCGCGGGCGCCGTCCTCGCGGTGCTCGCCCTGGGCGGGGTGACGGCGGGCCTGGTCGGGACCGGCGGCGGCGAGGGCGGTGACGTCCTCGCGGCCCTCGTGCCGGTGGGCTGGGCGGTCGGCCTGGGCGCCGCGGCCGGGTTCGTGTGGTGGCAGCGGCGGGCGCGCGCGCCGATGGTGCCGCAGTCGCTGTGGCGCAACCGGACCTTCACGGTCGCCAACCTCCTGACGCTCGGCGTCTACGCCGCGCTGTCGGGGGTGTTCTTCTTCCTGCCGGTGCAGCTGCAGACGACCCTGGGCTACCGACCGCTGCTCGCGGGCCTGGCGGGCCTGCCCTCCAGCCTGGCCCTGCTCCTGCTGTCGTCGTGGGCGGGCGGGCTCACGACCCGCCTCGGGCCGCGCCCGCTGCTCGTGACGGGCCCGCTCGTGGCCGCCGCGGGCGTGACGTGGCTGGCCTTCGTCGACGCGGGCGACCGCTACCTCACGACGGTGCTGCCGGGGGTGCTGCTGTTCGGGCTCGGCCTGTCCCTGCTCGTGGCCCCGCTCACCACCACGGTGCTCGCGGCGGCCCCGGACCGGCTCAGCGGCACCGCCAGCGGCGTGAACAACGCGGTGTCCCGGGCCGGCGGCCTGCTCGCCGTGGCGGCCCTGCCGGGCCTGGTCGGGCTCGCGCAGCAGGACTACGCCGACCCCGACGCGCTGACCGCCGGGTACCGGCTCGCGGTGCTGCTGTGCGCGGGGCTGCTCGTGGCGGGCGGGCTCAGCGGGCTGCTGGTGCCGCGGCGGCTGGCCGGCTGCGCGCCCCCGGGGGAGCCCGCGGGGCCTCCGCCCGGGCGGTGAGGCCGGGCCGGTGGTAGACCATCGCCATGGTGGTGACCGGGTCGGTCGGGATCCTGCTGCCGCGCGAGGTGCCGCCCGCCGAGGTCGCCCGGGTCGCCCGCGCGATCGAGGCGACCGGCGCCGACGAGCTGTGGGTGGTCGAGGACTGCTTCTACACCGGCGGGCTCACGACGACCGCGCTCGCGCTGGCCGCGACCCAGCGGGTGACGGTGTGCGTCGGGATCCTCCCGGCGGTGGCGCGGAACGCCGCGTTCACCGCCATGGAGCTCGCGACGCTCGCGGGGGCCTTCCCGGGGCGGCTGCACGCCGGGCTGGGGCACGGCGTGCGCTCGTGGGTCGAGCAGGTCGGCGCCACGCCGCGGTCGTGGCTGGGGGCGCTGCGCGAGACGACGGAGGCGGTGCGGGACCTGCTCGCCGGCG
>NZ_JBQGCX010001302.1:0-10935 GCF_052038725.1 Actinosynnema sp. | reverse complement strand
GTAACCGCCGACCCCCGGGGTGGGGGTTGATCCCGGGGACCCCGTAACGCGTATGAGGCGGTTACCCTACTGGTTACCGCCCTCTTCCGGAGAGCGGATGACGAGACTCGAACTCGCGACCCTCACCTTGGCAAGGTGATGCGCTACCAACTGCGCTACATCCGCCTGACCACTTGCTGTCTGACAGGGAGAACTCTAGACCATGGGTCAAACCGCCCGTTCACCGGGGGTGCCCGAACCGCTCAGCAGCCGGTCTACCTCGGACAACCGCTCCTTCGACCACCGCCACTCCCACAGCGGCCGGACCTTGTCCACGACCTCGGTCGGCAGCCAGGGCGCGACCGCGTCCCTGAGCTCCCACTCGTCGAACACGTGCTCGTAGAAGCTGACCACCGCCGCGTTCGCCAGGAACTGCTCCTGGCGGAAGCACCAGTGGGCGAACCCGTAGACCCTGGTCAGCAGGTCGCGGTCGTCCTCGCGGTGCCCGTCGAGCGCCAGCTGCCACAGCTCGGTCAGGAACACGTGGCAGGACCACGACTCGCGCTCGACCACCGCGGTCAGCTCCGGCAGGAGTGACGCGGCTCTCGTTCTCCAGTCGGCCACGGGGCGGACGCTACCGCCCCGAAGTGCCCCGTGGGGGCCCTCTCTCCGGGCGACACCCCGAGCCGTGACCGGGTCGTCACCGTGCGCGCTGCACCGGAACAGCCGCATCGGTTGACCCGAACGGCCCACGACGAGCGGTCGGTCTTCGGTGTCGGGGCCACGAGGCTTCGGGGTCGCCCCACCCCGCTGTGGCATCTTGGCGATCGGAGCGCGACTCGGGCTGGAGGTGCCGGGCGGGATGGCCGACGAAGCCGATGTCGACCGGGAACTGCTCGCGAGGGTCCGCGCCGGGGACGACGCCGCGTTCGGCGAGCTGTACTCCCGGCACGCGGACGCCGTCCGCAGGTTCGCCCTCCGCCACGTCCGCGAGCACGCCGAGGCCGACGACCTCGCCGCCGAGGCGTTCTTCCGGGTGCTCCAGGCCATCCGCCGGGGCAGCGGTCCCACCGAGCACGTGCGCACCTACCTGCTGACCACCGCGCGCCGGGTCGCCTGGGAGTGGAGCGGGCGCAGGCGCGACGTGCCGGTGGAGGACGAGGAGCTGAGCAGGCGGGTCGAGCCGTTCCCCGACGCCACCGCCAGCCGGGCCGAGCACACCCTGATCTCGCGGGCGTTCACCAGCCTGCCGGAGCGGTGGCGCAGCGTGCTGTGGCAGGTCGAGGTGGAGGGCGTGCGGCCGTCCGCCGTGGCGCCCGCGTTCGGGCTCAGCCCCAACGCGATGGCGGCGCTGGCCAGGCGCGCCCGCGAGGGGCTGCGGGCCGCGTACCTCCAGGCGCACCTGGCCGACGACCGGGGGCCGCGCGCGTGCCACTCGGTGGTGGCCAAGCTGGGCACGTACACGGCGGGCGGGGTGCAGGGCGCGGAGCAGGCGCGCATCCGCAAGCACCTGCGGACCTGCTCGTCCTGCAACGCGCTGCACGCCGAGCTGGCCGAGGTCTGCTCGACGCTGCGCGCCCACGCGGGCCTGCTCGCCGCGCCCGCGCTGCTGTCGCTGGCGTTCGCGCCGCAGGTCGCCGCCCCGGTGGCGGGCAAGGTGAAGCTGGCGCTGACCGCGGCCTCGGTGGCGGCGGTCGGGGTGTTCGGCGTGGTGGCGGGCGCGCTCGACGGCGGTCCGGGGCCCGCGCTGGTGCAGCCGGGGCCGTACGCGCTGCGCACCACGGTGGACGACCCGCCGACGCCCCGCCCGAGCGTGACGCTGACCGGGACGGCCACCAGCCTCCCGCCGACCGGGGACGGCGCCGCGCGCCCCGCGACCTCGAACCGGCCGTCGGGCGGCGGTGGGCGAGGGCCGCTCACCGGCGGTGACCGGGTCGGGCCGCCGACCGGCGCGCCCCAGACCACCCGGCAGCAGTCCGGCGAGCCGCCGTCCGGCGGTCGGCCCCCCGGCGACCCCGCGTCCCGCGAGCCGGGTTCCGGGCAGGCCGAGCCGCCGACCACCACGAGCTCGACCCCCGGCGCGCTGGAGGACCCCGGCACCACCGCGCTGAGCACGCCGGACGACCCGGACCAGCCGGGCAAGGAGGACCCCGAGCCGCCCGGCACGACCACCACCGGTCAGGAGCCCGACCCGGAGCCCGGCCCGTCGGTGCTCCAGAGCCCGGAACAGGCGGTCACGCCGACCACGGTCACCCTGCACCCCCGGACGGTCTACCCGGTGGGCTGAACGGCCGCCGTTGATCACAGCGCGCCACCGGCGGCGGGCGCAGGGTTCACCCCAGTGGCTCACGTCCCTAGGGGTACCGTTGAAGCACGCTGAGTGATCGCTCGACGTCTGAGGAGACGGTTGATGACGCGGCTGGTGCGCGGTGCGGACGGCCGGATGTGGACGGTTCGCAGCCAGGTCGAGTGGCGCAACCCCGCCGCCGACGCCGACTTCGAGCACGACGTGAGCGGCGGTCAGGGCCCCGGTGTGCTGATGCTCGCCATCGTGGCCGCCATGGGCGTGCTGCTCGTGGCGTGGACCCCGGAGCAGGTCGTCGTCCCGGCGTGGCTCGGCCTCGCGCTGGTGATGATGTTCCTGTTCTTCCCGGTCCGCTGGGCGATCCGCAGGCCGCACCTGGTGGTCGCCGAGTCCAAGGCGACCGGCGACGACCTGCCGCCCGAGCGCTGGGTGGGCCACGTGCGCGGCGTGCTGAACGTGCGCGACGAGGTCGGCAACATCGCCAGGAAGATCGAGATGTACTCGCTCCCGGACATCGACGGTCCGCTGCAGCCGGTCGACTGACCCGGGGGCGCGGCCCCTCCCAGGCGGGTGATCGCGAGCGCCGAACGTCCCGCCCGCGGTGTCGGAGCCGGTTCGCCCGACCAACGACACGCCCGGAATGCGTTGCCCGCCAATGGAACCGGTGATCGACCCGACCGACCCGCAACCGGAAAACCGCAGGCCGGGCGGTGATTCCCGGCGCCCGAGCCCGATCGTCCCACGATGATCGGGGTGAGACCCCTTGCCTGGAGCACGCCGACCCCACAGCATGGACGGCGTGCGCGATCTCCTGACCGAGCGGGCGGTGCTCGGCGTCATCGCCACCCTGGCCGTCCTGGGGCTGTTCGTGATGCTCTGCCGGGCGCGCAGGGTGAGCACCTCGGTCGAGGACGCCGTGATGGACATGCTCCACCGCATGTCGAAGGCGTCGGCCGACCTGCGGGAGGGCCTGACGGCGGAGGCGGCGGACAAGGCCACCCCGCACCTGCGGGAGATGCTGCGCTGCGTCGCGGTCGGCATCACCGACAGCACCGGCAGCGTGCTGTCCTGGGACGGTGGCGCGGCGGACCACTACGAGCTGATGCGCGAGCACATAGAGCAGGCGATCCGCGAGGTGCACAAGGAGCACGTCGAGCACCGCAAGCTCGACTGCGACCTGTCCGGGCCGTGCCCCATGCACAGCGCCGTGATCGTGCCGCTGATCGTGGAGTCCGAGGTCGCGGGCACGCTGATCGTGGTCAGCGGGGTGCCGAACAAGCGGCAGATCCGGATGGCGGAGGAGACCGCGCGGTTCGTCTCCACGCAGCTGGAGCTGGAGGTGCTGCAGAAGTCCCGGCAGGCGCTCGCGCAGGCCGAGGTCCGGGCGCTGCGGGCGCAGATCTCGCCGCACTTCGTCTACAACGCGCTCAACACCATCTCGTCGCTGATCCGCACCGACCCGGTGTACGCGCGGGAGCTGCTGCAGGAGTTCGCGGAGTTCACCCGCTACTCGTTCCGCACCGACGGCTTCTTCACGACGCTGTCGGACGAGCTGACCAACATCCACCGGTACCTGACCATCGAGCAGGCCCGGTACGGGGCGCGGCTGGAGGTTCGGCTGCGCATCGCGCCCGAGGTGCTCCAGGTCGTGCTGCCGTTCCTGTGCCTGCAACCGCTGGTGGAGAACGCGGTCCGGCACGGGCTGGCCAAGAAGCCCGGCGGCGGGATGCTCACGATCACCGCCGAGGACAACGGGGCCGAGGCGCTGATCAGCGTCGAGGACGACGGCGTCGGCATGGACCCGGAGCGGTTGTTCGAGGACCTGAAGGACGCGCACCAGACCGGGGCGCACGTCGGGCTGGGCAACATCAACCACCGGATGCGGGCGGTGTTCGGCGACGACTACGCGCTGGTCGTGGAGACCGCGCCGGAGGCCGGGATGAAGATCATCCTCAAGGTCCCCAAGTACCGGCAGGGCGTCCGGCCCAACCTGACCCTGGTGGCCCCGCGCGTGGAGGAGACCGGGGAGCAGGCCGTGCTGCGCGCGTGAGGCGCTAGCGCGCGGCGACGGCCAGCGCGGTCACCAGCATCACCCCGCACACCGCCCAGGTGATCCACATCCAGTAGACGTGCATCGCGCTGGGGCCGTCCGCGTTCTTCCGGCCACGCTCGTCCCACCACTCGACGTAGCGCTCCAGCCAGCGGATCGGGTTGAACGTCACCAGCCGATGCTAGCGCCGGAACGTCAGTAGGCTCGGGACCATGAGCGTGACCGACAAGATCGCTTCGCGACTCCCGAAGATCGTCGGCGACCGGGTCGACCGCAGCCCGGTCGTCGCCGCGGTCCGGCTGCACGGGGTCATCACCCCGAACCCCGGACCGGTCGCCGCGCGCGGCAGCCTGAACGCCCAGTCCGTCGAGTCCGCGCTGACCCGCGCCTTCGAGCACGAGCGGCTGGTCGCCGTGGCGCTGCTGGTGAACTCGCCCGGCGGCGCCCCGACCCAGTCCGCGCTGATCGCCGACCGGATCCGCGAGCTGGCCGCGAAGCGCCGGGTGCCCGTGCTGGCGTTCTGCGAGGACGTCGCGGCCTCCGGCGGCTACTGGCTGGCCTGCGCCGCCGACGAGATCCACGCGCACCCCACCTCGCTGGTCGGCTCCATCGGCGTCGTCAGCTCCGGGTTCGGGCTCACCGGGCTGATGGAGCGCTTCGGCGTCGAGCGCCGGGTGCACAGCGCGGGCGAGAGCAAGGTGCGGCTCGACCCGTTCCAGCCGGAGAAGGCCGAGGACGTGGCCTGGCTGGAAGCCCTCCAGTCCGAGCTGCACGGGCAGTTCAAGGCGTGGGTCACCGAGCGCAGGGGGCGCAGGCTGGCCGCCGACGCGCCCGACCTGTTCACCGGCGAGGTCTGGACCGGGGCCAGGGCGCTGGAGCTCGGGCTGGTCGACGGGCTGGGCACGCTGCGCGGCGTCATCGGCAAGCGCTACCCCGACGCCGAGATCGCCATCGCCGAGCCCCGCAGGAACCTGCTCAGCAGGCTCGGCGTCGGCAACGCGGCGTCCACACGATCGGGTGACTTCGTGACGCAGGCGCTGGCGAGCCTGGAGGAGCGCGCGCGCTGGTCCCGATTCGGCTTGTGAACCCCTCGTCGGCGTGACGCGGGCCCGGCGCGCGGTCCCCGGCGTGGACACGACCCCACCCTGATCGGCAAGATGCGCGGCACAGTGAGTACGCCAATGAGCTCCGGCCTCCTCGTCCTGGCGGTGGACGACGAGGCGCCAGGTCTGGACGAGATCAAGTTCCTGCTGGAGAGCAGCCCGCACATCCGCCGCGTGCTGACCGCGTTCGACGCGGCGGAGGCGCTGCGCATCCTCAGGGGCGACTACGACACCGAGGTGATGGAGCGCCAGGAGGCGGGCCAGCCCCCGGTGGACGCGGTGTTCGCCGACATCAACATGCCCGGTCTGAGCGGCACCGACCTGGCCCGCGTGCTCGGCGCCTTCCGCGCGCCGCCCGCGCTGGTGTTCGTCACCGGCGTCGAGCACTCCGAGGCCGTGGTGGCGTTCGACGTCGGCGCGGTCGACTTCGTGACCAAGCCGATCAACAGCGACCGGGTCAACAAGGCCATCGCGCGCGTGGTCGACCGGGTCAACTCGGTGTCGGCGGCTGCCGCCGCGCCGGAGCCGAACGCCGCCGACTCCCAGGACGACGAGGTCATCCCGGTCGAGCTCGGTGGAACGATCAAGCTCGTGCCGAGGGCCAGCGTCCGCTACGTCGAGGCCCAGGGCGACTACGCTCGGCTGCACACCAACGACGGCCAGAGCCACCTCGTGCGCATCCCGCTGGCCCAGCTGGAGGAGCGCTGGGAGAACGCGGGGTTCGTGCGCATCCACCGCTCCTTCCTGGTCGCGCTGCCGCTGGTGACCGAGCTGCGGATGACGTCCAACGGCTACGCGGTGGTCATCGGCAGCGGTGAGGGGGCGAAGGAGCTGCCGGTGAGCCGCAGGCACACCAGGGACCTGAAGGAGCGGATCGTGCGCCCGCCGAAGGGCAACTGGGGATGAGCGAGCAGCCCGGACCGCCTGCGGAGCAGCCCGCGCCCGGCGAGCCCGCGCCCGCGCAGGGCCGCAAGCCCCGGCGCAGGCGCGTCGTGCTGGCCGACCCCAAGGGCCGGGGCCGGGTGCTGCGCACGATCATCGAACTGGAGGAGCAGACCAGCGTCGGCGAGAAGCTGGTCCGCGACCTGATCAGGCAGCAGCTGCGCACCGCGTTCGTGCTCGGCGGCGGGACGCTGCTGGCCGTCGCGCTGCTGCCGCTGCTGTTCTACCTGGTCGACCTGTCCGAGGTGCAGCTGTTCGGGGTGCGCCTGCCGTGGCTGCTGCTCGGGCTGGTGCCGTTCCCGCTGTTCTACCTGGTCGGGCTGCTCAGCCGCAGGCAGGCCGAGCGGCACGAGCGCGACTTCGTCAGCATGGTCGACCGCTGAGCCATGGTGCAGAACCTGTGGAGCCTGAGCCTGGTCGCCGTGGTCGCGGTGGTCACGTTCCTGCTGGGCTACGTGGGTTCCCGCCGGGCCAACACCACCCCGGACTTCCTGGTCGCCCGGCGCGCGGTGCCCGCCACCCGCAACGCGGCGGCGATCTCCGGCGAGTACCTGTCGGCGGCCTCGTTCCTCGGCGTCGCCGGGCTGATCCTCAAGGACGGCGTCGACGCGCTCTGGTACCCGATCGGCTTCACCGCGGGCTACCTGGCGATGATGCTGTTCGTCGCCGCGCCGCTGCGCCGCTCGGGCGCGTACACCCTGCCCGACTTCGCCGAGGCGCGGCTCGGGTCGCGCAAGCTCCGGCACTTCTGCACGTTCTTCGTGGTGTGCATCGGGGTGCTGTACCTGGTGCCGCAGCTGCAGAGCGCCGGGCTGACGCTGAACACGATCACCGGGCTGCCCGCGTGGCTGGGCGGCGTGCTGGTGACGCTGATCGTGGTGGCCAACGTGCTCGGCGGCGGGATGCGGGCGATCACGCTGGTCCAGGCGTTCCAGTACTGGGGCAAGCTGTTCGCCATCTCGGCGCCGACGTTCGTGCTGTTCGCGGTGTTCCTGGCCGGGCCGGGCAACAGCGCGCAGTCCGTGGACGCCGAGGGCGTGCTGCTGTTCCACGAGCCGGTCACCGTGACCACCGTCGACCCGGTGCGGCTGGAGGTGACCTCGCTGACCAAGCTGCACGTGGTCGGCGAGGTGGACGGGGCGCGCGCGGACGGGCCCGCGTACTGGGGGCCGGACGCGGGGGGCGCGCCGAAGGTGTACTCGGTGGCCAAGGGCACCGAGCTGCGGTTCACGGCGGGCTCGCCGGTGCCGGTGGTGGAGGGCGCGCCGAGCGCGAACGACGTGTGGCTGCGCCCGCAGACCGACGGGCTGGGCGGGCTGTTCGAGACCTACTCGCTGATCTTCGCGACGTTCCTGGGCACGATGGGGCTGCCGCACGTGCTGGTGCGGTTCTACACGAACCCGGACGGGAAGGCGGCGCGGCGCACGGCGCTGCACGTGCTGTACCTGCTGGGGCTGTTCTACGTCTTCCCGACCGTGCTCGGGGTGATCTCCCGGCTGTACCTGCCGCAGCTGCTGGTGACCGGCAAGACCGACGCGGCGGTGCTGCTGCTGCCGCACACGGTGCTGCCGGGGGTGCTCGGGCAGATCCTGGGCGCGGTGGTGGCGGCGGGCGCGTTCGCGGCGTTCCTGTCCACCTCGTCCGGGCTGGTGGTGAGCGTGGCCGGGGTGGTGTCCACGGACATCCTGCGCGGCAAGGTGCGGGACTTCCGGTGGGCGACGGTGCTGACCGGCGCGGTCGCGATCGGGCTCGCGCTGCTGCTGCCGCGCAGCGACGCCTCGCTGACCGTGGCGATGTCGTTCGCGCTGGCCGCGTCGACGTTCTGCCCGCTGCTGCTGCTGGGCATCTGGTGGCGCGGGCTGACCTGGGTCGGCGCGGTGGCCGGGCTGGTCGTCGGCGGCGGGCTGGTGATCCTGTCGCAGGTGGTGACGGCGGTGAGCAAGGCGACGGGGGACTGGGCGCCCGCGCTGCTGGCGCAGCCCGCGCTGGTGACGGTGCCGATCGCGTTCCTGACCATGGTCTGGATCAGCAAGCTGACCGAGCCGAGCAAGCCCGCGGACGTGAACCAGGTGCTGCTGCGGCTGCACGCGCCCGACCGGCTGGGGTTCATGCGCGACCGGGGGGCGCGGTTCGCGTCCGGCGGCGCGCGCAGGGCGGGCGAGGGGCAGCACCGGGGCGCGGCCGGGGCGGGGGGCTGAGCGGGCGGACGAGGGGTGCGGGACGTGCGCTGGTCGGCCAATCGGCAGCGCCAACCGGGTGGTGGGGTTCACACCGTCCGGTGAACGGTGATGTTGCTCACCGCGTTATCCCTTCGTCTCACTTTCCCTACCGCTCGTCGCATCACTCGACAGTTGGGCGCAATAGCACGTTCAGGGACTACCCGGAGTGACCTACGTCTCTTTACGGTCCTCGGCGTACCAGAACGCACCAGGAGGACTTACGTGCCGTTCATGCCGCCGACATCGTCGCCGAGTACGCGAGGAGGGGACCTGTGAGCACCACCGAGGACTCCGCCGGGCCCACCCCCGGTTCCCCCGACAGCACCGACTGGGTGGCGGTGCAGTCCAGCCCCGAGTTCACCGAGCTGCGCCGCAGGCTGCGGACGTTCGTCTTCCCCATGGCGGGCCTGTTCCTGACCTGGTACGTACTCTACGTGCTGCTGGCGGACTACGCGCACGGGTTCATGTCGACCAAGCTGGTCGGGAACGTCAACGTGGGCCTGGTGCTCGGGCTCCTCCAGTTCGCGTCCACGTTTGTGATCACCGCGCTGTACGTGCGGCACGCGAACCGGAACCTCGACCCGACCGCCGAGAAGATCCGGCACGAGCTCGAAGGGGGCGACGCGTGAACACCAACGCCGTCCTGAACATCGGCATCTTCGGGCTCTTCGTCGCGGCGACCCTGGTCGTGGTCATCCGGGCCAGCCGCAACACCAAGACCGCGGCGGACTACCTGGCGGCGGGCCGCGCGTTCACCGGCCCGCAGAACGGCATCGCCATCGCGGGCGACTACCTGTCCGCCGCGTCGTTCCTGGGCATCGCGGGCGCGATCGCGGTCTACGGGTACGACGGGTTCCTGTACTCCATCGGCTTCCTGGTGGCCTGGCTGGTGGCGCTGCTGCTGGTCGCGGAGCTGCTGCGCAACACCGGCAAGTACACGATGGGCGACGTGCTGAGCTTCCGGATGCGCCAGCGCCCGGTCCGCGCGGCGGCGGCCACGTCGACCATGGTCGTGTCGTTCTTCTACCTGCTGGCGCAGATGGCGGGCGCGGGCGGCCTGGTGGCGCTGCTGCTCGGCATCACCGGCAAGGGCGGCCAGGCGATCGTGATCGCGGTGGTCGGCGCGCTGATGATCGCGTACGTGCTGATCGGCGGCATGAAGGGCACCACCTGGGTGCAGATCATCAAGGCCGTGCTGCTGATCGTCGGCGCGGGCGTGATGACCGTCTGGGTGCTGGCGAAGTACGGGTTCAACCTGTCCACGCTGCTCGGCGCGGCGGTCGACAACGCGCCGAAGGCGGGGGAGAAGCTGCTCGGGCCGGGCCTGCAGTACGGGGCCACCGGCACGACGAAGCTGGACTTCCTCTCGCTCGGCCTCGCGCTGGTGCTCGGCACCGCGGGCCTGCCGCACATCCTGATGCGCTTCTACACGGTGCCCACCGCGAAGGAGGCGCGCAGGTCGGTCGTGTGGGCGATCTGGCTGATCGGCCTGTTCTACCTGTTCACCCTGGTCCTGGGCTACGGCGCGGCGGCCCTGGTCGGCCCCGACAAGATCAACGCGGCGCCGGGCAAGGCGAACTCGGCGGCCCCGCTGCTGGCCGAGGCGATCGGCGGCCCGCTGCTGCTGGGCCTGATCGCGGCGGTCGCGTTCGCGACGATCCTCGCGGTCGTCGCCGGGTTGACCATCACCGCGTCGGCGTCGTTCGCGCACGACATCTACGCCAACGTGATCAAGAAGGGGCAGGTGGAGGACAAGGACGCGGAGGTGAAGGTGGCGCGGCGGACGGCCATCGTCATCGGCGTCGTGTCCATCCTCGGCGGCATCGCGGCGAACGGCCAGAACGTGGCGTTCCTGGTGGCGCTGGCGTTCGCGGTCGCGGCGTCGGCGAACCTGCCGACGATCCTGTACTCGCTGTTCTGGAAGCGCTTCAACACGGCGGGCGCCCTGTGGAGCATCTACGGCGGCCTGTCGGTGACCCTGGTGCTGATCGTCCTGTCGCCCGCGGTCTCCGGCAAGCCGACCTCGATGTTCCCGACGATGGACTTCGACCTGTTCCCCCTGTCGAACCCCGGCATCGTCTCCATCCCGCTCGCGTTCGTGCTCGGCATCGTCGGCACGTTCGCGGGCAGGCCGGAGGCCGACCACGACGCGAAGCAGGCCGAGATGGAGGTGCGGTCGTTCACGGGCGCGAACGCGGCGAAGGCGAGCGACCACTGATGCGCTGACCGCCCACGGTTCCGAGGTGCGCTTGCTGCACCGAGGTGCGGTTGCAACCGCACCTGAACGCAGCAACCGCACCTCGGAACGCCGCACGTGCATCGCGTAGCGTCGGAGCC
>NZ_JBQGCX010001301.1:0-5291 GCF_052038725.1 Actinosynnema sp. | reverse complement strand
GGCCCGGGGGCGGGGGGGGGGCCCGGGGGGGGCGCCCGGGGGGGGGCCCGGGGGCGGGCGCCGGGGGGGGGGGGGGGAGGGCCCCCCCCCCGCCACCGGCGTTGTGGCGGGGATTTTCGGGTTGTCGCAGGGTTCTCGCGGGCGAGGTCCGATGGCGCCGCCGAGGCTCAGCGGGCGCCGCTGGGGCTGATGTCCGCCCCGAGCCCGACCGGCGCCGCCGAGGCTCAGCGGGCGCGTCGCCGGGGCCCTGCCGCGGTGGTCGCGGTGGCCGTCGTGGTCGCGGTGCTCGTTCCCGCTCGGTCACACGAGGTCGTCGGGCGCCCGGCGGGGCAGCGGGACGAGCAGCGGGGTCCAGCCGAAGCTGTGGTGGTACGCGGGTTCGCTGTCCTTCTCGTCCACCTCGTGGGCGGCCCACCAGTCGGCGAGACCGCGGAAGTCGTCGGAAGCCGACATCAGCCGTGAACCCCTTCCACTGCCCACTTCCCGCCGGTGCGGATCAGCAGGAACACCAGTTGTCCCCCGTCGGCCGCCACGCCGACGACCTGCAGGTGCGCCGCCCGGACGAGCGCCTGCTCGTCCCACCACCGCTCCCCGGCGGGCCAGGGCCCGGCCCAGGAGACGACCTCGCGCACCGTCCCCCCGTGCACGAGACGGCTGGGGGTCACGGTCAGCTCGGCGTCCCCGGTGATCCCGACGTCACCACCCGCCCCGTCGACGAGCGCCACGGGCTCGGGCTCCGCGAGCACCGTCGCCGGTGACGCCGAGGGGAGCCAGACGGGACTGCGCGGTCCGCGTTCTGAGACGAAGGTCCGATCGCGGGCGAGCACCCGGTCCGCGCGGGCCAGCGCTCGGGAACGCGCCGGATCGACGCGACACGAGCCGACACCCCCCGACCGATCACCGGAACCCGGACCGGCACCAGCCCGATCACCGTGGGCCGGCCCGACGTGCGCCGGGTCGGTGTGTGCCGAGCTGACGGGAGCGGGGCTGGCGTGAGCCGAGCCAGCGTGCGCCGGGCTGGTGCGGACGGAGCCAGCATGAGCCGGGTCGGTGTGGGCAGGGTTGGTGTGGGCCGGGTTGGTGTGGGCCGGGTTGGTGTGGGCCGGGAAAGCCTGGCCTGGGCTGGCATGGGCCGAGTCGGCGTGGGCCGGGCCAGCGTGCGGCGGACTGGTCTGGGTCGGACTGGTCTGGGGCGGACTGGTCTGGGGCGGACTGGTTTGGGCCTGGTCGGGGGTGTGCGGTGGCGGGGTCTGGCGCGGAGCGCTGAGCTGAGTTGAGGTGAGCACCGTGTTCCTCGTTCCTCTCCTGCGCGGCTAGGACGTGCGCGATCGCCGGGACTTGCCACTTCTCCAACCCCGTCGCGATCCTGGTGCGCGACGGCGCGCCGAGCCGGGAGCCAAGCCCAGGCAGCAGCAACTTTCACCGGGTCGGGTTGGGCTTGAGTCACCCCTGCGGTGATCACCGTTCCCACCGCGCCCGCAGGCGCACGGCGCGGTCGGGAGCAGCAGCCCGCGAAGTGCGGCCCGCACCCGGACCGAGGTGGATCGTGACGACGGCGGCACCCAGCGCCGCGCGGTGGACAACCGGACCGACACGCCCTCACCCACCCCAGCCCGGACCCGAACCCGAGCCCGACCGGGTCCCGGCCTGGGCAACACGAGCACGAGCGGCGCGAGCACCAGCAACACGAGCACCGGCGGCGCGAACATCAGTGGCGCGAGCACCAGCGACATGAGACCCAGCAGCACCGGCCTCAGCGGCATTGGCTTCAGCAGCACCGCCCCCGGCAGCGCCGCCCCCGGAAGCGCCAACCCCAACTGCTCTGGCTCCGGTAGCTCTGGCCTCACCAACTCTGGCCCCGGCAGTTCTAGCTCCAGCGACTCCGCCCCCAGCGACTCCGCCCCCGGCGGCCCCGCATCCGGCAGTGCCAGCCCAGGCAGTTCCAGCCCCGGTGGCTCCGGCTTCAGCGCCCACACCCGTCGGCGCGCCGACTCCGGCCGCACCAGCCCCCAGCCAGCGCCGAACACCCCCACCCCAGCGCCCGCTCCAGCGCCCGCCCCCGCAGACCTCCCGCGCCCCACCCCCGCACAGCAGCAAGAGCAGCGAGAGCAGCAACGGTGCCAACCCGCGCATGGGCACCGTGCTGCTCCGCCTCAGGTCGCCCCACGGGAGGAGGGCCGCCGATTCCCCGCGAACCGGTCGGCGCCGGGCCCGCGCCGAAGTCGACTCGCCCGCCGCACCTACCCCGAGTGCGGCCTGCGTCGCCGTTGTCGACCTCAGCACCTGACCCCTCCTCAACGAAGTCCGCGCGCACCCCTGTGCGCGGACCGCCGTGGGAAGTCCGGCGACCTGACGTGTCGAACATGTGTTCGAACAACGCCATGATCTTATCCCGTCGCGCGGCCGACCTGTCAACGCCAGACCAACGAGATCACCTGTTGGTGGCCCCGCCCGAGCACCCCGCCAACACCCCCGCCGACAACCCCACCACCCCCCGAAAACCCTTGCCCCACAACCAGAAAAGAGCCGAGGCGGACCCCCGTGAAGGGTCCCGCCTCGGCTCTCGTCCGAACAACCACCGACCCCCACCGGGGGTCAGCCGGAGAACTCAGTGCGCGAAGTGCCGCGTCCCGGTCAGGTACACCGTCGCCCCGGCCGCCTCCGCCGCCGCGATCACCTCGGCGTCGCGGACCGACCCGCCGGGCTGCACGACCGCCCGCACGCCCGCCTGGAGCAGCACCTCCAACCCGTCCGGGAACGGGAAGAACGCGTCCGAGGCCGCCACCGAGCCGGAGGCCCGCTCGCCCGCCCTGGACACCGCCAGGCGCGCCGCGTCGACCCGGTTGACCTGCCCCATGCCCGCGCCCACCGTCGCCCCGTCGTGCGCCAGCAGGATCGCGTTCGACTTCACCGCGCGGCACGCCCGCCAGGCGAACGCCAGGTCGGCGAGCCCGCGCTCGTCCAGCGCCTCGCCGCACGCCAGGGTCCAGTTGGCCGGGTCGTCGCCCTCGGCCTCGATGGTGTCGGCGGCCTGGAGCAGCACCCCGCCGGACACCGCCCGGAACTCCGCCCCGCCGCGCACCGGCACCGGCGCGACCAGGATGCGCACGTTCTTCTTCCGGGTCAGCACGTCCACCGCCCCGTCGGCGTACGACGGCGCGATCACCACCTCGGTGAAGATCTCCGCGACCTGCTCGGCCAGCTCGACGGTGACCTCGCGGTTGGCCGCGATGACCCCGCCGAAGGCGCTCACCGGGTCGCTCGCGTGCGCCTTCCGGTGCGCGTCCGCGATCGCGCTCTCACCGGGCAGCGCCGACACCGCGATGCCGCACGGGTTGGCGTGCTTGATGATCGCCACGCAGGGCAGCTCGTGGTCCCACGCCGCCCGCCACGCGGCGTCCGCGTCGACGTAGTTGTTGTACGACATCTCCTTGCCGTGCAGCTGCTCGGCGGTCGCCAGGCCCTCGGCGCCCCCGGTGTCCAGGGCCGCGCCCTGGTGCGGGTTCTCGCCGTAGCGCAGCACCTGCTTGCGCTGCCAGGTCGCGCCGAACCACTCGGGGAACCCGGTCTCGTCCGGCACCAGCTCGGCGCCCATCCAGGACGCCACGGCGACGTCGTAGGACGCGGTGTGCCGGAACGCGTCGGCGGCGAGCCGCTGCCGGTCGCCGAGGGTGAAGCCGCCCTCGCGGACCTGCTCCAGCACCCACGAGTACCGCGACGGGTCGACCACGACGGCCACGCTGGCGTGGTTCTTCGCGGACGCGCGGACCATCGCGGGCCCGCCGATGTCGATCTGCTCGACGCACTCGTCGGCCGACGCGCCGGACGCCACGGTCTGCGCGAACGGGTACAGGTTCACCACGAGCAGGTCGAACGCGGCGATGCCCAGCTCGTCCAGCTTCTCCACGTGGGAGGGCTTGCGCATGTCGGCGAGCAGGCCCGCGTGGACGCGCGGGTGCAGGGTCTTGACCCGGCCGTCCAGCGCCTCGGGGAACCCGGTCACCTGCTCGACCGGCGTCACCGGGACCCCGGCGTCCGCCAGCGCCTTGGCGGTGCCGCCGGTGGAGACGATCTCGACCCCGGCCGCGTGCAGGCCGGTGGCGAGTTCCAGCAGGCCCGACTTGTCGGAGACCCCGATCAGGGCCCGACGAACCGGTCGCCGCTCGGCAGGAGTGGTCACGGGATGCTCACCTTTCGTCCGTTCACGGTGCAGCCCTCTCGGGCAAGTCGGGCGACCACGTCGACGAGAAGCCGCCGCTCCACCACCTTGATGCGCTCGTGCAGGCTGTCGACGTCGTCCTCCGGGAGGACCGCGACCGCCTCCTGGGCCAGGATCGGCCCGGTGTCCACCCCGCCGTCGACCAGGTGCACGGTGGCCCCGGTGACCTTGACGCCGTACTCGACGGCGTCGCGGACGCCGTGCGCGCCGGGGAAGGCGGGCAGCAGCGCGGGGTGGGTGTTGACCATCCGCCCGCCGAAGCGGGCCAGGACGGCGGGTCCGAGGATCTTCATGAACCCGGCGGACACCACCAGGTCGGGCTCGTGTGCCTGGACCGCGTCGGCGAGGGCGGTGTCCCACTCCTCGCGGGTGGCGTGGTCGCGCAGCCGCACGGCGAAGCCGGGGACGCCCGCGCGCTCGGCGCGGGCCAGGCCCTCGATGCCGGTGCGGTCAGCGCCGACCGCGACCACCTCGACGGGGTAGTCGGGGGAGGCGGCGGCGTCCAGCAGCGCCTGCAGCAGGGTGCCGGAGCCGGAGACGAGGACGACGACCCTCGCGGGGACGGGAAGCCGGAGTGTGGTCGCGGCGCTCAGCGTGCTTCTCCTTGCTGGGGACTGTCACAGCAGCTCGGCGGCAAGCCTAGGCGCTGGCCGCGCGGCGACGTCCGCCAGGGGCGGTTGAGACCCTGGTCAGGGGATGTGCAGGGGGCCGGGCGCAGGTCGGCGCGACCTACGCCCGGCGGGTCAGCGGCGGGGCGCGGGGCCGGGTCCGGCCGGGTCGTCGGGGAGGTCCTCGTCCAGCTCGGCCAGCTCGCGGAACTCCGCCAGGTGGCTGAACTCGGACTCGTCCACCTCCTCGTAGCGGGTTGAGCCCTCGGGCGCCTCGGGGACCTCGTCGGCTAGGTCGGCGCCCGCCAGGTCGTCGGCCGTCCGCTCGGCCTCGACGAGCTCGTCCTCGGACAGCACGTCGGGCACCGCTCCGCCGGCGTCGGGCGCGTCCTCCGGCGCGTCCAGCTCGTCCTCGTAGCCGGCGGCGAACCCCGCCGCGTCGTCCACGGAGTCGTCCACCCGGT
>NZ_JBQGCX010001300.1:0-2689 GCF_052038725.1 Actinosynnema sp. | reverse complement strand
CGAGCCCGGCCACCCCGGCCCCGACGACCACCACGTCCACGTCCGTGCCCGTGCTCACGCGCCACCCCGCTCCACCCGGCGGGCGCGCGGTCGCGCCCGGTTCCGAGGGGACCGGTCGACGCCGGTCCCCGTTGCCCCACGAGCGATCGCGCTCACGAGGCGGTCGCGTTCCGCAGCCCGGCGGGCGGGATCTCGTGCCGCACCCGCATCGCGTTCTGGGTGAGCAGGCTGAACAGCAGCACCGGCGCCAGCACCGACGCCGCCACCGTCACCCCGGTCCCGGCCGCCACCACCGCGCAGGCCAGCACCAGCCGCTCGCCCACCAGCAGCGCGTGCGCCCGCAGCGCCGACTCGCGGGTGATCCCGCCGCCCTGAGCCAGGAGCCCGCCGAACACCCACACGCCGACCGCGAGCGCCACCACCAGCAGCGCCAGGTAGGAGGCCCGGTCGGGCAGCGGCTCCAGCAGCGCCGCGAACGCGACCGCGCAAGCCCCGGCGTACAGCCCGGCCGCGAGCCGCGCGCTGTAGGCGACCCCGCGCAGCACCGGCACCGACCGGTAGCCGCCCGCCGCGTCCCCGGCCACGTCCCGCACCGCGCCCACCAGGTTCGAGGACGCGTCGTGCAGCAGGAACACCACCGCGAACGGCGCCGCGGCCCACACGTTCCCGCCCGGCGCGCAGGACGCGCCCGCCAGCACCGCGAGCGAGGTCAGCGCCCCGCGCACCAGATTCCCGGACAGCCCCCGCCCCTTGCACACCCGGCTGTACGCGGCGATCCCGACGACCCCGACCACCAGCAGCGCCAGCACCCGCCAGCCCACCGACAGCGCCAGCCCGGCCGCCCCGACCTCGCACACCGCCGCCGACACCAGCGCCGCCCGCGCGCCCAGCCGCCCGGACGGGATCGGCCGCTGCGGCTTGTCGATCGCGTCCAGCTCCCGGTCGAACCAGTCCCCGAGGTAGTGCCCGCCCAGCCACACCAGCACCGGCACGACCACCGCCGCCAGCACGTGCCACGGTCCGGGGTCCCCGCCCGCGACCGACAGCCCGGCCAGGCCGACCACGCCGGGGTAGGGCAGCGTGTAGGGCCGCCAGGTCTGGACGTGCGCCCAGGCCGCGCCCATCCCGCTCGCCACTACCGCCTCCGCGCCACGGACTTGTCCGCGACCCCGGCCAGCGTCGCGGTGTGCTCGTTGCCGGGCAGCCCGGACAGGCACGCCTTGGCCAGCGCCACCTCGGCCTCGGCGTGCTCGGTGGCCACCGCGAGCGCGCCGGTGTCCACCAGCAGCTCGCGCAGCGCCGGGTACGCCTCCTCGGCGGGCAGCTCGCCGCTGAGCACGCGGGCGATCCGCGCGCGCTGCCCGGCCGTCCCCCGCTCGTGCGCCAGCAGCACCGGGTAGGTGGGGCGCAGGTTCCGCAGGTCGCTCAGCTCGGACTTGCCGGTGACGGCCGAGTCGGACAGGTACGGCAGCAGGTCGTCGTGCACCTGGAACGCCAGCCCGAGGTGCTCGGCGTACGAGGTGACCGCCTCCACCGCCTCCGGCCCGGCGCCGCCCAGCAGCGCGCCCGCCCGGCAGGCGCCCCGGAACAGCGCGCCGGTCTTGAGCGCCATGACCGTGACGTAGTCGCCCAGCGGGTGCGTGGGGTCCGCCGCGAGCGCGCCTTCCAGGGCCTGGCCCCGGCACACGTCCACGCCCGCGTCGGCGATCGCCCGCGCCGCGCCCAGCGCCGCCTCGGCGGTGACGCCCAGCTCGACGCAGGCGGCGACGGCGCTGAACGTCTTGAAGATCAGCGCGTCGCCGACCACGATGGCCTCGGGCACGCCGAACCGGTGCTGCACCGAGGGCTGGCCGCGCCGCACCTCGTCGTCGTCGATCACGTCGTCGTGCACGAGCGAGCCCACGTGCAGGTACTCGACGGCCAGCGCGGCGGGCACCACCCGCTCCACGTCGCCGCCGACCGCGCCCGCCGCCGACGCCAGCAGCAGGGGCCGCAGCATCTTGCCGGGGGTCAGCAGCGCGTACCGGGAGATGTCGAGCACCGGGTCGCCGGTCTCGGGCCACTGGGCGCGCAGCGCCTCGCGCAGCCGCGCCACGACCGCGGCGGCGGCGGGGGAGAGGGCGTCCCGGTCGGTCCCGTCCCGGTTGTCCCCGTTCCGGCGCGCGGTCGTGGCGGGCGCGGGCGCCCCCGGTTCCGCGAGGGTGGTCCCGGTCGTGCCGTGGTCGTCCTCGGAGTGCTCCGAGACGAGCGCGATCACCACGTCGTTGCTCCCCTTCGCCGCCGATCCGCTCGTCCCCGCTCCGTCGCCGCCGCCGCTCAGCGCGGCCAGCGCCTCGTCCCGCTCGTCGGGCCCGATCCGCCCGGCGGGCACCTCTGCGCGCAGCCGGGCGGCCACGGTCGCGCCGCCCACCAGGTACTCGACCCGTGCCGTGAGCGAGCCGACCACGACCACGCGCGGGTCCAACCGCCGCAGCCCCAGCACGCGGGCGCCGTGCTCCCGCCCGACCTCCGCGCTCCCCGGCCGCGACGCGTCCACCACGAGCAGCCCGTCCGGCGCCAGCGCCGCCAGCAGCCGCGCGATCCCGTCCGGCGTCGGGTCGTCGCCGTCCCGGCCGCCCGCGAGGACGACCTCACCCCCGTCACCGGGGAGCCCGTCGAGCAACCGCCGCAGCAGCACGCCCGTTCCCGG
>NZ_JBQGCX010001299.1:0-4747 GCF_052038725.1 Actinosynnema sp. | reverse complement strand
TGGGACCTGGACCTGCCCGCGCTGCTGCCGTGGCGCTCGGACGTCGTCCTCGCCCAGTTCGCGCTCGGCCGGGGCGACCGCGCCGCCGAACTGGTCCTCGCCCAGCTCGACCGCCCCACCGCCGACCTGCCGAGGGTGCGCGGCGCCTCGCTGCGCGCCCTGTCCCGCTCGGCGGAGCTCAAGCAGCGCCTGCCCATGCTGCGCGAGTCCGTCGCCCTGCTGCAGGGCTGCGGCGACCAGGTCGAGCTCTCCCTGGCGCTGGCCGCCCTGGGCTCCACCCACCACGCCCTCGGCGAGTTCGGCGCCGCCGAGGTCGTCGCCAAGCGCGCCGTCCGCACCGCGGAGGCCTGCGGCGCGGGCGCCCTCTGCCGCGCCGCGCTCCCCGCGGGCCTGGTCCTGGACGGCACGCCCACCGGCGCCCCCGAGGCCGAGACCACCGCCGAGAGCGCTCCCGCGGCCGAACCCGACGACCTCGCCACCCTCAGCACCGCCGAGCGCAGGGTCGCCGCGCTGGCGGCCATGGGCCACACCAACCGCGAGATCGGCCGCAAGCTCTACATCACCATCAGCACCGTCGAGCAGCACCTGACCAGGGTCTACCGCAAGCTGAAGGTCCGCCGCCGCGCCGACCTGCCCACCGGCCTGCCCCTGGAAGCGCTCTCCGCGTGGGGTGCCGAGACGGCGGTGGGCGCGGCCAGACCCGGCGCCTCCTCGCACCGCGCGTGACCCGCCCGGCCCCGCACCCCACGACGACCCCGCACCCGACTTCTCCCGCCCCACAAGGGTTCCGCCCCCGACCGGTCCGCACATCCCTTGTCCCGCAACGGTCGTGGCGCCCACCGCCCACGACCCCCGCTCCCACCCCTCACCGGGACGCGCGAGCGGCACGACCGCCGGGGTGGGCCTATACCCACCCTCCTAGGCCCACCCAACCGGGCCGCTAAGTCCATGGCAGGCAAACGATCTCGCCAATAGCGTTGTCCACAACACCACAACGGGATCGAAGAGAAACGAGCGCTGGGAGAGTGACCATGTTCGGCAACAGGCGCAGGGAACCACAGGGCGGCGGGAGCGCCAGGGCGGCCGTGCGCCTGGACTCCGTCCGCAAGACCTACGGCAAGGGCGAGAACGCCGTCGAGGCGTTGCGCGGCGTCGACATCTCGTTCGGCTACGGCAGCTTCACCGCCGTCATGGGCCCGTCCGGCTCGGGCAAGAGCACCCTGCTGCAGTGCGCGGCGGGCCTCGACGTCCCCACCAGCGGCGCGGTGATCCTCGACGGCGTGGACCTCACCGGCAAGAACGAGGTCGCCCTGACCGAGCTGCGCCGCGAGCGCGTCGGTTTCATCTTCCAGAGCTTCAACCTCCTGCCCGCGCTCACCGTGGAGCAGAACATCACCCTCCCGCTCAAGCTCGCCGGGCGCCGCATCGACCACGGCCGCGTCGCCGACGTCATCCGCCGGGTCGGTCTCGACCAGCGCCGCGGCCACCTGCCGAGCGAGCTGTCCGGCGGCCAGCAGCAGCGCGTCGCGATCGCCCGCGCCCTGGTGGCCGAGCCGCCCGTCGTGTTCGCCGACGAGCCCACCGGCGCCCTCGACACCCGCACCGCGCTGGAGGTCCTCGACCTGCTGCGCGAGTCCGTCATGGTCACCGGCCAGACCATCATCATGGTCACCCACGACCCGGTCGCCGCCTCGCACGCCGACAACGTCGTGTTCCTCATCGACGGCCAGGTCATCAGCGACATCCACAACCCCACCCCCGAGGCCGTCGCCGACCGGATGACGCACCTCACCGCCCTCGTCGAGCAGCCCCGCCGCTCCTTCGACCTCAGCTCCAGCGCGAACCAGCGCGGTCCCAGGGGTGAGTACTGATGTGGGGTCTGGCCCTGCGCACCCTGCGCTTCCGCAAGAGCGCGTTCGTCGCCACCTTCATCGCGGTCATGCTCGGCTCCGGCCTGGTCATCGCCAGCGCGGGCCTGATGGAGACCGCCATCCGCATCGCCGTCCCGGCGGAGCGCACCGCCGCCGCGCCCGTCGTGGTCAGCGGCAGGCAGGCCTACCTCGTGCCGAACGAGGACCCGAACGACCTCAAGAACATGAAGACCGTCGCGCTGGCCGAGCGCCAGTGGCTGCCCGAGGACCTGGCCGGCGAGCTGGAGTCCGTCAACGGCGTCGAGCGCGTCGTGGGCGAGACCAACATCGCCGCCACCGTCGTCCGCGACGGCAAGCCCGTCCAGGTCGGCGCCCAGTCCCTGGGCCACGACTGGACTTCGGCCGAGCTGGGCCCGTACCGCATCACGGACGGCGCCGAGCCCACCGGCAACCGCGACGTCGTCCTCGACAGCGCCACCGCCCAGCTCGCCAGCGTCAAGGTCGGCGACCAGGTCGACGTCCTCACCAAGGGCAAGCCGAGCGCCTTCACCGTCTCCGGCCTCACCTCGCCCGCCCGCAAGGACCCCCAGTCCCTGCTGTTCTTCTCCTCCGAGGCCATCTCCTCCCTCGGCCTGCACGGCGGCGACATCAGCGCCTACGGCCTGTTCCTCAAGCCCGGCGCCGACGTCGACACCGTCCTGGAGACCGTCGAGGACAAGCTCGCGGGCCAGCCCTACATCGTCCTGGCCGACGGCGACCGGGGCGTCGCCGAGCACCCGGAGGCGGTCGGCGGCCGGGCCCAGCTGATCCCGCTCGCAGGCGTCTTCGGCGGCATGGCGGTCTTCATCGCCATGTTCGTGGTCAGCGGAACCCTCAGCCTGTCCATCCAGCAGCGCCAGCGCGAGGTGGCAACCCTGCGCGCCATCGGCGCCACCCCCAAGCAGGTCCGCCGCATGATCGTCGGCGAGGCGTTCTTCATCTCCACCGTCGCCGCCCTCCTCGGCTGCCTCCCCGGCTGGCTGATCGGCCCGCTCCTCTTCTCCCTGGTCTCCGACGCGGGCGTCATCTCCCCGGTCGTCGAACACCACCAGGGCTTCCTCGCCTACCTCATCGGCCCCCTGGTGGCCCTGGTCACCGCCCTGGTGGCCGCCCGCATCACCAGCTCCCGCGCCTCCAAGGTCAACCCGGCCGAGGCCCTCGCGGAAGCGGCCGTGCAGCGCAAGTGGGTCACCTTCCCCAGGGTGTTCTTCGCGGTGATCTTCTTCGCGATGGGCATCGCCCTGTTCATCGTCACCGGCACCGTCATGACCGGCCCGGTGGCCTCCGCCACCGCAGGCCCCGCGGTCATGGCCTGGGCCCTCGCCCTGGCTCTGATCAGCCCCGGCCTCACCAAGGTCCTCGGCAGGCTCCTCTCCATCCCGGTCAGGGCGTTCAGCGGCATCGAGGGCTACCTGGCGAACAACAACATGAAGCTCCGCTCGATCCGCATGGCCGCCGCGGTCACCCCCGTGATGCTCGCGGTGGGCATCGCCCTGGCGAACTTCTACACCTCCACCACCCAGGAGGCCGCGGCCGTCAAGTGGTTCGCGGAGGACCTCCGCGCCGACGCCGTGGTCTCCTCCACCACCGGCGGCTTCGACCCGAGCGTGGTCGAGCAGGTCCGCCAGGTCGAAGGCGTGGAAGCAGCCTCCCACTACACGACCAGCGCCGGGTGGATCGACAAGCCCTACGACGGCTCCCACGTGGAGAGCCCCTGGCCCATCCAGGGCGTGGACGCCCAGAACGCGTCCCTGATCACCGGGATCACCCCGGTGGAAGGCGACCTGTCCAAGCTGACCGGCGACACCGCGGTCCTGCCCGTGGAGCAGGCGGCGGACATGAACGTGGGCATCGGCGACAAGGTCACCCTCCGCATGGGCGACCGCCAACCCGCCGAGGTCACCGTCGTCGCCCTCTACGAGGCCAAGAGCGGCTACGAGAGCATCGTCGTCCCGGCCACCCTGGCCGCGAAGCACAGCACCACGGGCATGGTCCGCCAGATCCTGGTGGCGGGCAAGGAAGGCACCGGCACCGACGCCCTGGCGACCGCGGTGGCCGAGAAGGTCGCGAACGTCCCAGGCGCCGTGGTGGGCGACCGCGACACCATCATCACCCCCGCGGAGGGCAGCAAGACCCAGACCTGGGTCAACTACCTGCTCGTGGGCCTGGTGAGCGGCTACGCCCTGATCTCCGTGGCGAACACCCTCGTCACCGCGACGGCGTCCCGCAAGCGCGAACTGGGCGTCCAACGCCTGATCGGCTCAACCCCGCGCCAGGTCATGTGGATGCTGGGCATCGAGGCCTCGGTGATCGCCACGATCGGCATCGTCCTGGGCTCGGTCGCCTCCATCGCCACCCTGATGCCGTTCAGCATCGTGGTCCTGGAAAGCCCGTTCCCCTCAGGCTCGGTCCTCATCTTCCTGGGCGTCGCAGCAGGCGCCTTCGCCCTGACCCTGGGCGCAACCCTGCTCCCCGCGAGGAAACTCCTCCGCATCCCCCCGGCGGAAGCAGCGAAGGCCGCCGACTAGAAGACCACTCTCCACACCCCACGGGACCCGGAGCCGCTCCCCCGGGCTCCGGGTCCCACCCAACCAAGGTCCTCAGGGACCCGCACGGGGAACCACAAGGGATCGCCCAGGCCAAGAGCCAAGGGCGATCCCTTGTGCGCCAAGCACTACAGCCGAACGCACTAGCAGGCTGCAAGGCGAGCGCAACTACCTCACAAGCCGCACTGCCCTTCACCGCCTCACAAGCCGCACTGCCCTTCACCGCCTAGCGGGCTGCGGGGCGAGCGCAGCGAGCCCGCAGCCAGCCATCCCGCGTCCCTCTTTCCCGTT
>NZ_JBQGCX010001298.1:0-8436 GCF_052038725.1 Actinosynnema sp. | reverse complement strand
GGCGTGCGCGGCGCCGACGCAGACCGCGACGTCGACGGCCGGGCCCTCCCACGCGGTGGCGTCGCCCACCTCCAGCTCCACCCGTCCGGGGACCCGCTCGGCGACGGCCGCGCGCCCGCGCTCGATCGCCCGCTCGTCGCTGTCCACGCCGACGCCGCGCGCGCCGGGGATGGCCTCGACGGCGCGCAGCAGCAGCTCGCCCCACCCGCAGCCGTAGTCGGCGATGAGCGGGTCGGGCAGCGGGGGCAGGCTGCCGATGAGGGCGGCGGCGCGCGCGTCGGACAGCGGCGAGTTGAAGTCGAGCAGGGCGTGGCCGTTGACCGGCGCGGGGGAAGTCACCGGGGCACCGTGGCAGAGGGCGGCGGGGGCGGCACCCGAATTACGCTCCGCCCGCCCTCAGTCCTGCCCGCGCACCACCCGGCGCAGCTTGGGCAGCCGGTCGGCCAGCACGCGCTCGCCGCCGCGCCCGGTCGGCTCGTAGTAGTTGCGCCCCACCAGGCCGTCCGGCGGGTACTGCTGGGTGAGCACGCCCTCCGGGACGTCGTGCGGGTAGCGGTAGCCCTGGGCGTTGCCGAGCTTCGCCGCGCCCGCGTAGTGCCCGTCGCGCAGGTGCGGCGGGACGGTCCCGATCAGGCCCTTGCGCACGTCCTCCATCGCGGCGCCGATGGCGGTGGTGATCGCGTTGGACTTGGGCGCGGTCGCCAGGTGCACGGTCGCGTGGGCCAGGTGCAGGGCGCACTCGGGCAGGCCGATGAGCTGCACGGCCTGCGCGGCGGCCACGGCGGTCTGCAGGGCGGTCGGGGCGGCCAAGCCGCCGTCCTCGGTGGCGTGGATGTCGAGCCAGCGCGCGATGAACCGGGGGTCCTCGCCCGCCTCGATCATCCTGGCCAGGTAGTGCAGCGCCGCGTCCACGTCCGAGCCCCGGATGGACTTCACGAACGCGCTGGTCACGTCGTAGTGCTGGTCGCCCTGCCGGTCGTAGCGCACGGCGGCCTTGTCGACGGTGGCCTCCAGGGTGGCCAGGTCGAGCGAGCCGGACGCGGCGCCGCCCGCCAGGACCGTGTCGGCGGCGGCCTCCAGCGCGGTGAGCGCGCGCCTGCCGTCGCCGCCCGCGAGCCGGACCAGGTGGTCCTCGGCGTCGGGCTCGACGGTCACCCTGCCGCCCAGCCCGCGCTCGTCGGCGACGGCGCGGCGGACCAGCTCGCGCACCGACTCGTCGGTCAGCGGGCGGAGCTGGAGCACCAGCGAGCGGGACAGCAGCGGGGACACCACGGAGAAGAACGGGTTCTCCGTGGTCGCGGCCACCAGCAGCACGATCCGGTCCTCGACCGCGCCGAGCAGCGCGTCCTGCTGGGTCTTGGAGAAGCGGTGGACCTCGTCGATGAACAGCACGGTGGCCTCGCCGGAGCGCACCAGCCTGCGCTTGGCCTCCTCGATGACCGCGCGGACCTCCTTGACGCCCGCCGACAGCGCGGACAGGGCGGCGAAGCGCCTGCCGGTGGCCTGCGAGACGAGGGTGGCGAGGGTGGTCTTGCCGGTGCCGGGCGGGCCGTAGAGCAGCACGGACGCGGGCGCGGCACCCTCGACGAGCCTGCGCAGCGGGGCGCCGGGGCCGAGCAGGTGGTCCTGGCCGACCACCTCGTCCAGGGTGCGCGGGCGCATCCGCGCGGCCAGCGGCGCGTTGGCGGCGATCCGGGCCGCCTTCTCCTCCGGTGCGACGCCGAACAGGCCCTCGTCGAACATCCCGTCGCTCACGGGGTCGACTCTAACTCGCCGGGGTGACGGTCCCCGACCGGTCGGCTGCGCCGCGTGACCTGGGCTACAGGGCCGGGCAAGCGCATTTTTTCACCCGGATGTGCGACACTTGGCCCCCGTGCCGTCACCTGCCGTTCACGCGCGAGTAGTGCTGCTCGCGGGCCCCTCCGGTTCGGGCAAGACCCACCTCGCCGCCCACCTGGGCTGGCCGGTCCTGCGTCTGGACGACTTCTACCGCGAGGGGACCGATCCCCTGCTCCCCCGGCGCTCCGACGGGGTCGCCGACTGGGACTCGCCGCTGTCCTGGGACGTCGAGGCCGCGTTGGGCGCGATCGTGGAGCTGGCCACCACCGGCGCGGTGCAGGCCCCGGTGTACGAGTTCGCCTCGGACTCGCGGGTCGGGACCCAGCGGGTGGCGCTGGACGGGGCGCCCGCGTTCCTGGCCGAGGGGCTGTTCGCGGACCGGCTGGTCGAGCTGTGCCGGGACGCCGGGGTGCTGGGCGACGCGGTGGTGCTGGACCCGAGCGCGCCGCTGACGTTCGTGCGGCGGTTCGCGCGGGACGTGGTCGAGGCCCGCAAGCCGGTCCCGTACCTGGTGCGGCGGGGGCTGCGGCTGCTGCGCGAGCACCCGAGCGTGGTGCGGCGCTGCCGGGACGCCGGGATGCGGCCGACCAAGCCGAAGCGGGCTCGGGAGGAGCTGGCGCTGATCGGGCGGCGGGACGAGCTGGCCGCCGCGTAGGGCCCCTCCCGCGGTTCTCGGGCCGGTGAGCACCCCCTCCGGGGTGCTCTCCGGCTTTTTCGCCCCCCGGTTCCTGCGGTTCACGCCGGTTCCGCCCCCCGCGCGGGCACGTGGGCGGCGTGCGGCGGGCGGGTGGTCCGAGGGGTCCGGCGCGCCGGAGCGGTTCCGGCCTTTCCCGACCCCCCGCGAACGCCGTTTCGGTCGACCCGACCCCCCGTTCCGACCCCGACCGGGCGGAGCGCGCCCCCGGTCCGGCGCACGTCGCCCGGTCCGACCACCCGGACGGCCGTCCCCGAACGGCTGGAGGCGGCCCGACGCGCCCGGCAGGGCGGGCGCGGGCGAACGGATCTTGTCGGCCGGTTCGCCTACTATCTGCCTGCGATGACACTCACCGAACGGCTCCCCGCCGAACCCGACGCAGACACCCTCTTCGACGCCTTCTCCGACTGGGCGTGGGACCAGGGCCTCCAGCTGTACCCGGCGCAGCAGGAGGCCCTGATCGAGATCGTGTCGGGGGCGAACGTCATCCTGAGCACGCCGACCGGCTCCGGGAAGAGCATGGTGGCGCTCGGCGCGCACTTCGCCGCCGTGGCCCAGGGCAGGCGCACCTTCTACACCGCCCCGATCAAGGCGCTGGTGTCGGAGAAGTTCTTCGCGCTGATCGAGGCGTTCGGCGCGGACAAGGTCGGCATGATGACCGGCGACGCGTCGGTCAACGAGACCGCGCCGATCATCTGCTGCACCGCGGAGATCCTGGCCAACATCGCCCTGCGCGACGGCGCGGACGCGGACGTGGGCATCGTCGTGATGGACGAGTTCCACTTCTACTCCGAGCCCGACCGCGGCTGGGCGTGGCAGGTTCCCCTGATCGAACTGCCGAAGGCGCAGTTCGTGCTGATGTCGGCCACGCTCGGTGACGTCACCTTCTTCGAGAAGGACCTGACCAGGCGCACCGGCCGGACCACGGCCGTGGTGCGCTCGGCGGAGCGCCCGGTGCCGCTGAACTTCCAGTACGTGACGACGCCGCTGCACGAGACGATCGAGGAGCTGCTGCACGGCAACGAGGCCCCGGTGTACGTCGTGCACTTCACGCAGGCGTCGGCGCTGGAGCGGGCGCAGTCGCTGATGAGCGTGAACGTGGCCACGCGCGCGGAGAAGGACGCCATCGCCACCACGATCGGGCGATTCCGGTTCACGTCCGGGTTCGGCAAGACGCTGTCGCGGCTGGTCAGGCACGGCATCGGCGTGCACCACGCGGGGATGCTGCCCAAGTACCGGCGGCTGGTCGAGCAGCTGGCGCAGGCCGGGCTGCTCAAGGTCATCTGCGGCACGGACACGCTCGGCGTCGGCATCAACGTGCCGATCCGCACGGTGCTGTTCACGGCGCTGTCGAAGTACGACGGGACGCGCACCCGGCACCTGAAGGCGCGCGAGTTCCACCAGATCGCGGGACGGGCCGGGCGCGCCGGGTACGACACGATGGGCACCGTCGTGGTGCAGGCGCCGGACCACGTGGTGGAGAACGAGAAGGCGCTGGCCAAGGCGGGCGACGACCCGAAGAAGCGGCGCAAGGTCGTGCGCAAGAAGGCGCCCGAGGGCTTCGTGTCGTGGAGCGACCAGACGTTCGAGCGCCTGCGCGACGCCGAGCCGGAGCCGCTCACGTCGAGCTTCCAGGTCAGCCACGCGATGCTGCTCAACGTCATCGGCAGGCCCGGCGACGCGTTCGCGGCGATGCGGCACCTGCTGGAGGACAACCACGAGTCGCGGCCCGCGCAGCGCAAGCACATCCTGCGGGCGATCTCGATGTACCGGGGCCTGCGGACGGCGGGCGTGGTCGAGCAGGACGCCGACGGCATCCGGCTGACCGTGGACCTCCAGGTCAACTTCGCGCTGAACCAGCCGCTGTCCCCGTTCGCGCTGGCCGCGATCGAGCTGCTGGACCCGGCCGCGCCCGGCTACGCGCTGGACGTGCTGTCGGTGATCGAGTCGATCCTGGACGACCCGAGGCAGATCCTCGGCGCGCAGGAGCACAAGGCGCGCGGCGAGGCCATCGGCGCGATGAAGTCCGAGGGCATCGAGTACGACCAGCGCATGGAGCTGCTGGAGGAGGTGACCTGGCCGAAGCCGCTGCAGGAGCTGCTGGAGGCCGCGTTCACCACCTACCGGCGCGGGCACCCGTGGGTCGCGGACCACCACCTGTCGCCGAAGGCGGTGGTGCGGGACATGTTCGAGCGGGCGATGACGTTCGCCGAGTACGTGTCGTACTACCAGCTGGCGCGGTCCGAGGGCCTGGTGCTGCGGTACCTGGCGGACGCGTACAAGGCGCTGCGGCAGACCGTGCCGGAGGACGCGAAGACCGAGGAGCTCAACGACCTGGTGGAGTGGCTGGGCGAGCTGGTGCGCCAGGTCGACTCCAGCCTGCTCGACGAGTGGGAGAAGCTGCGCAACCCCGGCGAGGAGCAGGTCCACGACGACGCCCCGCCCGCCGTGACCCGCAACCTGCGAGCGTTCCGGGTGCTGGTGCGCAACGCGCTGTTCCGGCGGGTGGAGCTGGCGGCGAGGCGGAACTACTACGAGCTGGGCCAGCTCGACGGCGACGCCGGGTGGGGCGCGGACGAGTGGCGCGAGGCGCTGGAGCCGTACTACGAGGAGCACTCGGACATCGGCACGGGCCCGGACGCGCGCGGCCCGCAGCTGCTGCTGATCACCGAGGGCGAGGACCGCTGGGAGGTCCGGCAGGTCTTCGAGGACCCGGCGGGCGACCGGGACTGGGGGTTCACGGCGGAGGTCGACCTGGAGGAGTCGGACGAGGCCGGGAACGCGGTGGTGCGGGTCGTCGAGGTGGGGCGGTTGGAGGCGGTCTAGGGCTTGTCCTGCGGATCTTCACCTCGGGTGGAGGGTGATGCGGGCCAGGATGATCTCGGCGCGGTGGGCAGGCGGCTCGTCTCGCGAACCTGGTGGCCGGGCCGCGGAACCGCTTGAGGCGGTTGAAGCAGCGCTCGACCACGTGTGCGGCTTGTAGAGGCCGGGGTCGAAGACCGGTGGCCTGCCACCGGCCGAGCCCTGGGCCCTGCGGCGGGCGATCCGGGCGACACGCTCCCGGATGGCGGCCTTGATCCGCCGCCGCCGTAACGCGGTGCGGGCGCCTGGGTGGGCGTGGGCCTTGTCTGTGATCACCCGCCCCACCCGCACCCGCCGCCCGTCGACGGCGAGGACCTCGCCCCGGTCCCGCAGCCGCTCGTGCGCGGTCCTCCACGGCCCGTGCCGCTCGGGCGGGTGCGGCGCGCGCCCGTCCGCCGGTTCTGACACGCCCTCACCGAGCCCCGCTCGCCGCGACCTCACCCCCGCACGAGCCGATTGAACCGTCCAGCCCAGCCGGCGCGTCCGTTCGGCGTTCTCCCCCGCTCCCGGAACCAGCGATGATCTTTCGGGGCCTACGAGCGCGGGATGGGTTGGGACTTGGGGATCGGGTTTGGCGACGACGAGTTCGGGGTGCTCGGGCCGCTGCTCGTGCGGCGGGGCGGGGTGGTCGTCGCCGTCACCGCGCCCAAGCAGCGGATCGTGCTCGCCTCGCTGGTCATGGCCGCCAACCGGGCCGTCTCGTCCGCCGAGCTGGTCCGGGCCGTCTGGGGTGAGCAGGCGCCCGCCCGCGCGGCGCACACGCTCGCCGTCTACGTCATGCGGCTGCGGCGGGCGCTCGGGGAGCCGCAGCTCGTCCACACCACGCCCTCCGGCTACCTGATCAGCCTGCCGCACGGGGCCGTCGACCTGCACCGGTTCGCCGACCACGCCGCCCACGGGGCGCTCGCCGCCTCCGCCAAGGACTTCGGCTCCGCCGTCGAGCACTACCAGCGGGCGCTCGACTGCTGGCGCGGCCCGGCGCTCGCGGACGTGCCGTCCGAGGCGCTGCACGCCGACGAGGTCCCGGCGCTGGTCGAGGAGCGGCTGCGGGTCACGGCCGAGCTCGTCGACGCCCGGCTGCGGCTCGGGCACGGGGCGGAGCTGGTGCCGGACCTGCGTCGGCTCACCGCGCGCCACCCGCTGCGCGAGCGGTTCTGGTCGCAGCTCATGGTGGCGCTCCACCGCGCGGACCGCCAGGCCGACGCGCTCGACGCCTACCGGCAGGCCAGCACCGCCCTCGCCCGCGAGCTCGGCGTGGACCCCAGCGAGTCGCTCAGGGCCGTGCACCACTCGATCCTCACCGGCGACCCGGCGCTCCGGGGGCCGCTGCCCTCCGGGTGGGCACCGGTGTCGCAACTGCCCGCGCCGGTCGGGAACTTCGTCGGTCGCGCCGAGGAGCTGGACCGGGTGACGGGCCTGCTCGCCGGTCCCGCCGCCGTCGTCGCCGTCTGCGGGCCGCCGGGGGTCGGGAAGACCGCCTTCGCGGTGACGGTCGGTCACTCGGTGCGTGAGCGCTACCACCACGGGCAGCTGTACGCGGACCTGCGCGGCCACTCCACGTCACCGCCGCTGGGCACCACCACCGTGCTCGGCCGGTTCCTGCGGGCGCTCGGCGCGCGCCCCGACAGCATCCCCGCCGACGAGGCGGACCTGGTGCGCGCCTACCGCGACCGGCTGCGCGGGCGCCGGGTGCTGATCACGCTCGACAACGCCGCCTCCGCCGCCCAGGTCCTGCCGCTGCTGCCCGGCGTCCCCGAGTGCTCGGTGGTGATCACCAGCCGGAACGAGCTCGCCGGGGACGTCGGGGCCTCGGCGGTCCGGCTCGACGTGCTGCGCGACGACGAGGCGTGGAAGCTGCTGACCCGCTCGCTCGCCCCCGAGGCCGCCGACGAGCAGGGCGACGCGCTGCGCGAGCTGGCCCGGCTGTGCGGCCACCTGCCGCTGGCGCTGCGGATCGCGCTCGGCAACCTCGTCGGGGCGCACACCACCGACATCCGGTCCTATGTGGACGACCTGCGCGGCGGGGACCGCCTGTCCGCCTTGGCGGTCCCGGACGACGACAGCGCGGCGGTGCGCCGGGCGTTCGACCTCTCGCACGCCGCGCTGCGGCCGGACGCCGCGAAGTTGTTCCGCCTCACCGGTCTGCTGCCCGGTCCGGACTTCAGCGCGTTCGGCGCCGCCGCCCTGCTGGGCGCGGACGAGGCCACGGCCCGCGCGCTCACCGAGGAGCTGGCCTCCGCGAACCTGGTGCAGCGCGCGGGCGACGGGCGGTTCGCGGTGCACGACCTGCTGCACGAGTACGCGGCCGAACGCGCCCGCGCCGCCGGTGACGACCTGGAGGCCGCGCGCGGCAGGCTGTTCGACTGGTACCTGAGCACCGCCTCCGACGTGGGCGACGTGCTGTTCCCCGAGGTCCGGCCCGCGCGCGGGCGCGGGGACCTGCCGGACGCCCGCGCGGCGCGCGCCTGGTTGGAGGCGGAGCGGCCGAGCCTGCTGGCGGCCACCGAGCGGTGCGCGCGGCTGGGGCCGCTGCCGATGGCCTGGTCGCTGGTCGAGGCGGTCGGCGGGTTCCTCGGCTCGCACGGGCACCACGGCGAGTTCCTGAACGCGGTGCGCGCGGCGGGCGACGCGGCGGAGGCGGCCGGGGACGCCGAGGCCGCGGGCGTGGTCATGGCGCACCTGGTGGCGGCGCACCGGAACCTCGGCGACCTGCGGGCCGCCCGCGACGCCGCCCGCTCGGGGAACCCGGTGGGGCGCGCGGTGTGGCTGCTCGCAGGCATCGCGGGCGTGGTCGCGCTGGACGTGGGCGAGCTGGCCGAGGCCGAGGACCGGTTCCGGGAGGTGGTCGGCGCGTCCGGGGAGTCGACGCACGCGCGGTGCGCCGGGCTGATCGGGCTCGGCGCGGTCCGCCTGGCGCGCGGGGAGCTCGACGCCGCCGAGGCGCTGCTGCGCGAGGGCCACGGGCGGGCGCTGCGGCTGGGCGCGGTGTACCTGGCGGCTTCGGGGGCGGACCTGCGCGGGCGCTGCCGGGGCGCGCGGGG
>NZ_JBQGCX010001297.1:0-2599 GCF_052038725.1 Actinosynnema sp. | reverse complement strand
CGCGCAGCCGGTGCGCGCGGCGATCCGGCGGACCGCCAGCTGCGGTCGGTCGTCCCCGCGCGCACCGCGCTGCGCCGGTCGCGCAGCGCGGCGGCGAGGTGCGCGAGCCCGTCCGCGCCGGGCCGCGCGGGTGTTGCCACGGCGTTCCCCCTTCCCCCGCCGGTTTGGCCGCCCGCGGGCCGCCGGGCGTGATGCCCGTGTCGGGTGATGCCGCGAAAACCCACCCGTCCGTGCGGCCGGGGAAGCCGTTGGTGGGGTTCACGACTGCGGGAAGGCGATCCGACCTCGCTGCGGGAACGCGAAGTCCGTTCGGCCCCACCCGGACGGCCGCTCGCCGCAACCCGTGCCACGTCCCGGCGGCGTGCCGCGTCAGCGGTGTGGAGCAGCGGGGCCGCTCGGGGGTTCGGCTGTTCGGTGATACTTCCGCGAAGCCCGTTGTGCGCGACGTCCCCCAACCCTGACGATCTTCCTCCCACGTTGGCGCACAACGGAGTCCACTGACGAGGGGGGCATCTCAACCATGCACCGAGCGCGCAAGCTCATCACCGGGGCCGTCCTGGCCCTGCTGGCCACCGGGGTGGCGGTTCCGCTCCCGGCATCGGCCACGACCGCGACCGGACAGGCGCAGCAGACCGAGCCCACCCAGTCCCAGCCGACCCAGCCCCAGCCCAGCCAGTCCCAACCGACCCGGACCGGGCCCGCCCGGCCCGCCACCGGGTTAGAGGGCGCGGCCATCCCGCGCGACCCGGTCGTCCCGATGCTCGACGACGGCGCCTCGCGCGTCCCACCGATGGGGTTCAACAACTGGAACTCCTTCGGCTGCGACGTCACCGAAGAGCTGATCATGGCCACCGCCGACGTCTTCGTGACCTCCGGCCTGAAGGACGCCGGCTACCAGTACGTCAACATCGACGACTGCTGGTCAACGCGCGAGCGCGACGCGGACGGCAACCTGGTGCCCGACCCGGTCAAGTTCCCCAAGGGCATCAAGCACGTCGCCGACTACGTGCACTCCAGGGGCCTGCTCCTGGGCCTGTACGCCGACGCGGGCACGCTCACCTGCGCCGGCTACCCCGGCAGCCTCGGCCACGAGCAGCGCGACGCGGCGGCCTTCGCGTCGTGGGGCGTGGACTACCTCAAGTACGACAACTGCTACAACCAGGGCATCGACGCCCGCCAGCGCTACACGACCATGCGGGACGCGCTGCTGGCCACCGGCAGGCGGATCGTGTTCAGCGTCTGCGAGTGGGGCGAGAACCAGCCGTGGACGTGGGCCCGCGACGTCGGCCACCTGTGGCGCACCACCCCGGACATCACCGACACCTGGGGCAGCGTCGTGGACATCTTCCACCGCAACGCCCCGCTCAACGACGCGGCGGGCCCCGGCGGCTGGAACGACCCGGACATGCTGGAGGTCGGCAACGGCGGCATGACCACCACCGAGTACCGCAGCCACTTCACGCTGTGGGCGCAGATGGCGGCCCCGCTGCTGATCGGCGCGGACCTGCGCGTGGCCACGCCGGAGACCATGGCGATCTACCTCAACCGGGGGCTGATCGCGGTCAACCAGGACCCGCTGGGCGTGCAGGCGCGGCCGGTGTCCTCGTCCGGGACGCGGCACGTGCTGAGCAAGCCGCTGGCGGACGGCGACCGGTCGGTGGTGCTGTTCAACGAGGGCGGCGCCGAGGCGGTCATCGGCACGTCGTTGCAGGCCATCGGGCTGCCCGGCGGCGGGTCGACCGCGACGGACCTGTGGACCGGGGCGACGCGGCGGTTCACCGGGGCGATCACCGCGCGGGTGCCCGCGCACGGCGTGGTGGCGATGCGGATCAGGGCGGACGCGGCGCCCCCGGCGGGCGCGACGAACCTGGTCGGCGGGTCGTCGGGGCGCTGCCTGGACCTGCCGGGCGGCCGGACCGGGGTGCAGGTCGCGCTGTGGGACTGCAACGGCGGGCCGAACCAGCAGTTCCGGCACACCGCGTCGGGTGAACTGCGGGTGCAGGGCGAGCACTGCCTGGAGGCGTTCGCGAACGGCGTGGCCGAGGGCACGCAGGTCGTGACGTGGCAGTGCAACGGCGGGGCGAACCAGCGGTGGACGCGGCAGGCGTCCGGGCAGCTGGTGAACGCCGGGAGCGGGCTGTGCCTGGACGTGACGGCCGGGCACCTCCCGGAGAACAACCTGAACGGGTCGCCGATCGCGCTGTGGCGGTGCAACAGCGGTCCGAACCAGCGGTGGTCGCGGCAGTAGCCGCCGCCCGCCCGAGCGGTCCGCCGGGCGCGCACGGGTGGCGCTCCCCCGAGGGGGTTCCGCCCGTGCGCGCTCCGCGTTCTCAGGCGCACCTCGCCGTGTCCCCCACCTGTGCGGGTGGATTTTTACGTCGGGAAGATCCTAATGGGACACTCGCCCACCGAGACGATGAGTGTGTTTCCCTGAACCCTCCCAAGTGGATGGTCCGCTTCGCTGGACCGGGTGAGACCAGGGCCGCAGTCCTGTTACCTGCGGTTACTCACCTCTTAGAGTCGGCGTCCGATCAGTTCGTTTGCGTTTTCCTCATTGCGCGGACATCCACTGCGAGGGGAAGTGACGACGTGGTATCTC
>NZ_JBQGCX010001296.1:0-1502 GCF_052038725.1 Actinosynnema sp. | reverse complement strand
GTCGAGGTGGTGGCCGGTGCGGACCACTCGGGGTCGGTGTCGTCGGTGGCCGCCGCGATCTGGTTCCCGCACGCCGTGGGCAGCTCCGCGCGGGTGCTGGAGTCCGGGAGGGTGACCGGCGAGCGGCTGGCCGCGCTGGCGGCGGACCCGGCGACGGGCGTGCGGCTGCGCACCGGCACCGTGCTGTCCCGCAGGCCCGACCCCGACCGGTCGTGGACGGCGGCCGTGCCCGCGTGGCGGGAGGCGGGCGCGGGCGAGGTGCCGGAGGGCGCGCGCGGGGTCGTGGTGACCCTGCCGGTGGCGGTGACGGACGTGTACCTGGGCTGGTTGCGGGCGCGGGTGGAGCGGCGGGGCGTGGTGTTCCGCGCGGCCGAGCTGGTCGAGCCGGAGGACGTGGGCGCGGGGTTCGACGCGGTGGTGGTCGCGGCCGGGCTGGGCTCGGGGGCGCTGCTGGGCGACCCGGAGGTTCACCCGATCCGGGGCCAGGTGGTGCGCCTGGCCAACCCCGGCCTGACCCGCTGGGTGACCGACGACGACAACCCCGGCGGCCTGACCTACGTGGTGCCGCGCGACGGGGACGTGGTGTGCGGCGGGACCGGCGACGTGGGCGAGTGGGGCACCGAGCCGGACCCGGAGGTGGAGGCGGCGATCCTGCGCCGGGCGACCGCGCTGGCGCCGGAGCTGGCAGGCTGCCCGGTGGTGTCGCGCGCGGTGGGCCTGCGCCCGGCGCGGCCTCGGGTGCGACTGGAGGTGGTGCCGGGGCGGGGGTTGCCGGTGGTGGCGTGCTACGGGCACGGCGGGGCGGGGTTCACGCTGTCCTGGGGCGAGGCGGCCGAGGTGGTGCGGGTGGTCGGCGGGCTGGGGGTCTAGACCGGTCGGGGCGCCCCCGCCGCAGGTTGGTATTTCTATACCGCACCCGTGTTAAGGTTCCGGTATAGAAATACCGGCACTGACATGACGCGAGGGTACTAGTGATCGAGCTGAAGACGCCTGCGGAGATCGACCGCATGCACGTGACCGGGCGGTTCGTCGCCGAGGTGCTCACCGAGGTGGGGAACCTGGCCGACGTGGGCGTCAACCTGATGGACATCGAGCACCACGTGCGCGGCATGATCAAGCAGCGCGGGGCCGAGTCCTGCTACTGGGACTACGCGCCCTCCTTCGGCGAGGGGCCGTTCCGCAACGTCATCTGCCTGTCCGTCAACGACGCCGTCCTGCACGGCCTGCCGCACGACTACGCCCTGCGCGACGGCGACGTGCTCAGCGCCGACATCGCCGTCAGCATCGACGGCTGGGCCGCGGACTCGGCGCGCACGGTCATCGTCGGCACCCCGGACGAGCAGGACCAGCGGATCATCCGCGCCACCGAGGTCGCCCTGGAGGCGGGCATCGACGCGGCGCGCCCCGGCAACAAGCTGGGCGACATCTCGGCCGCGATCGGCGCCGTGGCGGCGGAGTTCGGGTACAAGGTGAACACCGAGTTCGGCGGCCACGGCATCGGG
>NZ_JBQGCX010001295.1:0-3858 GCF_052038725.1 Actinosynnema sp. | reverse complement strand
AGTGTCACGTTCCGCAGTGGCGCGACCACCGCCCCGCAGCCGTTCCACGCCACTCGGCCTGCGCTTTCCCGCCGCCGGTCGCGGCCCGCTGGTAGAGGTGCTCACAGCCCGTGCCGCTCGGGGCTGCGCCGCAACCGTCTTGCGCTAGGTTCCCTGCTGTGGCGGGTGCGCGCGTGGTGGTCGTGGGGTTGGCGGTAGCTGCTGTCCTGGGGTGCGCGTCGTGCGCCCGCGTCGTGGAGAAGCCCATCGTGGACCCGGCGATCCCGACGATCACCGTCCCGACGACCACGACCCGCGTCCCGGTGATGGTCGACCGCCCGCTGCCCGACGACTGCGAGCTGGTCGTGCCCGCCGACGTCCTCAACGAGCGGATCGGCCGCGACCTCGGCGGCTCGACCGTGCAGATCATCGGCATCCCCGAGCCGGGGGTGGGCCGCACCGCCAAGCTCGACTGCTACTACGGCGTCGGCGAGAACAAGGGCATCGCGACCGCGCCGATCGTCATCGGCCTGTCCACCTACGCCGACGACGCCGCCGCGACCACCCGCGTCACCGAGAGCCTGGACGCCTACCGGGGCGACGGCGCCTCGGTGAGCGAGGTCGAGGTCGGCAAGCAGAAGGCGGCGCTGGTCCTGGCGAAGGACGAGAACCTGGTCGTCGGCTCCCTCGGCAAGTCCACGTTCGTGGCCCGCGCCAAGAAGGACGCCGTCCCCGAGGACCAGGTCAAGGCGGTGCTGACCGCGCTGGCCGCCCGCTCCATGACGCCCGAGGAGGGCTGAGCGGGTGTCCGCCGCGCCCTGATCGGGCAAGATCGGACCCATGTTGCGCGTGGGGCTCTCGGGCGGGATCGGGTCGGGCAAGTCGACGGTCGCGGGACGGCTGGCCGAGCACGGGGCGGTGGTCATCGACGCCGACCAGCTGGCCAGGCGGGTCGTGGAGCCGGGCACGGACGGCCTGCGCGAGATCGCCGAGGCGTTCGGTGCGAGCGTGCTGACCCCGGCCGGGCGCCTGGACCGGGCCGCGCTGGCCGGTCAGGTGTTCGCCGACGACACCGCGCGGGCCCGGCTCAACGCCATCGTGCACCCCAAGGTCGCCGCGCTGACCGCCGAGCTGATCGCGTCCGCGCCCGAGGACTCGATCGTCGTGCACGACGTGCCGCTGCTGGTGGAGAACGGCCTCGCGCCCGCCTACCACCTCGTGGTGATCACGCACGCGGACGTGGAGCAGCGGGTGGCGCGGCTGGTCGGGTCGCGGGACATGCCCGAGTCCGACGCCCGCGCCCGCGTGGCCGCCCAGGCCGGTGACGACGCCCGGCGGGCCGTGGCGGACGTGTGGCTGGACAACACCGGCAGCCCGGACCAGGTGCTCGCCGAGGTGGACGCGCTGTGGGCGGACCGGCTGGTGCCCTACGCGGCGAACCTGCGGCTGCGCAGGCACGCGTCCGGCCCGCCGAAGGTGGTGGACCCCGACCCGACCTGGCCCGCGCAGGCCGCGCGGATCGCCGCCAGGCTGCGCACCGCCGTGGGGGACCGGCCGCTGGAGCACATCGGGTCCACCGCCGTGCCCGGCCTGGTCGCCAAGGACGTCCTGGACTTCCAGCTGGGCGTGTCCAGCATGGCCGAGGCGGACGGGCTCGCGGACGCGCTGCTGAACGCGGGCTTCCCCAACGTCCCCGGCCTGACCGACGCCCCGCGCGGCGCCGAGCGCGACCCGGAGCTGTGGGACAAGCGCGTGCACTCCTCCGCCGACCCCGGACGTCGGGTGAACCTGCACGTCCGGGTGACGGGCGCGCCGAACTGGGTGTGGGCCCTGCGGTTCCGGGACTGGCTGCGCGCGGACGCCGCCGCGCGCGAGGAGTACGCGCGGGTCAAGCTCGGCCTGATGCCCGAGCACGAGAACCACGACGGCTCCCTGGCCTACGCTCAGGCCAAGGAGCCGTGGATGGAGGAAGCGGTCTCGCGGATCGCCGCGTTCTACCGGGCTGCGGGCGACCAGCGGTCGTAGATGCCCCGGTTCACCAGCCAGTCCGCCAGGTCGTGGCGGTGCTGGCTGACCTGCTCCAGGGTGCGGTGCACGGTGTGCAGCGCGAGGTCGGCGTCCGCCGGGCTGATCACGCCGCCGGAGATCGCCGCGGCGAAGTCCTCCGAGCGGACGATCCGCGCCGTCGTCCCGCCGGGGACCTCGAGGCCCAGCAGCAGGTCGGTGGTGCGCCAGGTGCGGCCGTCGCGGACCACGCGGACGGCGGTGAGCACGCTGGAGGAGTCGGTGTGCGGAGAGCGGGGGCGTCGCCTGGTGAGGCGGAGCCCCAGGTCGGGCATGAGCCAGGTGACCTCGGAGTCGGTGAAGGGGTCCTCCGGAGTGGGGCACTCCAGTCGCAGGCCCCAGTCCTCCACCTGGCACGTCGTCAGCCTGCGGGAGGCACCCGAGGAGTAGTTCCGGACTGCGCTGACGGTGTCGACCACGTCGACGAGCTGAGGAGTGATGACCGTTCCCACCGACCCGAGGGTAGTCGTGGGTATGCACCCGGTAACCGTGCGAACCGATTCGTTACATCACGTTATGTCGCGCGGATGATCACGGACGGGTGACGGGGAATCGGGCGCTGTTGCGGGTCGTCGACGACTCTCGGTATCACCCGCCCCCTAGTGGCGTCGCCAGGTCGTGACGGTGCCCTGCTCGGCCAACCAGCGGATCAGGTCGTTGCCGTGCGCCGCCGCTCCCGCGACCGCCGTGTAGGTCGTCTCCAGCGCCCACCGGGCCCGCTCGGCCTCCAGGTGGCCGCGCGCGACGGCGGCCAGCAGCTCGTCGGTGTCCAGCACGACCACGTCGCGGCCGGTGCGCACGAGCAGGTCGAGGTAGAGGTCGACGGTCTTCCAGACCGAGCCGCTGGAGGTGATCTCGACGACGTCGACGTAGAAGTCGTAGTCGCGCTCGCGGCCGGGGTGCCAGGACTGGCGGGTGACGCGCAGGCCGTGCCGGGGCAGCAGCCAGGACTCGAAGTGCGTGAGCTCCGGGTGGCCGGGCACCGGGCGGGACATGTACAGCCCGGAGGGCGCCAGGCGGTACTCCTCGACCCCGCGCAGGTAGCCCTTCGGGTCGGTGTTGGACTTCGCGTCCAGGTCGAAGTACTCGATCTTCGGCGGGTGGACGTGGGTTCCGGTGGTCTGGCCTGCCGCGCTCAGAGTCACAATTCGAAGACTATGCACAAGTGCGGTTCGGTAGTCCGTAATTGTCACCCGTTCAGGTGAGCGTTTTACTCTCAGTGCCCGCTCGCGCGGCTTACGCTCCCGGCTTATGTTCGGCATCCTCCGACCGTGCCGCCACCGGCTCGGTCAGCACCTCGGCGACGCCTGGGTGGCCCACCTGTGCGGCCTCTGCCTGGCGCTCCGCGACGACCACGGGCACCTCGCCCGGCTCGTCACCAACTACGATGGCCTCGTCGTCTCCGCGCTCGTGGAGGCCCAGTCCGGCGGCTCCCACCGGGACGCGGGGCCGTGCGCGCTGCGCGGGATGCGGTCCGCCCGCGTCGCCACCGGCCCCTCCGCCCGGCTGGCCGCCTCGGTCTCCCTCGTGCTCGCCTCCGCCAAGGTCGCCGACCACGTCGTCGACGGCGACGGCCCGCTCGGGCGCGCGGGCGGGCGCGGCGTCGGGCGCGCGGTGGCCCGGCGCTGGGCGGCCCAGGCCGCCGAGACCGGCGCCGACCTGGGGTTCGACACCTCCGTGCTGGTGTCGGCCGTGCTGCGGCAGCAGGAGGTGGAGGCCGCCGCGGGGCTCGGCTCCTCGGTGCTGCTGGTGACCGCGCCGACCGAGGAGGCGGCAGGGGCCGCGCTCGCGCAGACCGCGCTGCTGGCCGGGCGG
>NZ_JBQGCX010001294.1:0-1878 GCF_052038725.1 Actinosynnema sp. | reverse complement strand
CCAGAACGTCAACGCCGGCTGGGAGGCCGCCCAGGCGGACGAGTCGCTCACGCCGGTCACCGTCGACGGCTGGCAGCAGGGGTGGCTGCTGGAGTCCGACGACGTGGTCGTCACCGAGTTCGCGCCGGACCGCGGCTACCGAGCCGGCCTGGCCGCCGGGGCGCTCGCCCTGCTGGCGCTGGTCGCGTCGCTGGTGCTCCTCGGGCGCCGCCGGACGCCGGACCCGGCCCCGCTCGAGGCGCGGGTCGCCACGCCGCTCGTGCTGGTGCCGTTCGCCGTCGCCGGCTTCGGCCTGGTCGCCGGGTGGGCCGGGGTGCTGGTCGCCGCCGTCGCCGTCCCGGTGGTCCTGCTGGTCGACCGAAAGCTGCCCGAGCTCTCAGCCGGGCTCTTCGCCGTCCCGTGCCTGGCGGCCGGCGCGGTCTACGCGCTTCGGCCGTGGGGCCAGGACTGGGCGGGCAACCTCGCCTGGCCGCACTACCTGCTGCTGGTCTCGCTCGCGTCGGCGCTCGCGGTGCTGCCGCTCCGCCGGCCCGGGCGGCCCAGGCTGCCGAAGCTCACGTTCTTGAGGCGGAGCGCGGGCCGCTCGACGACGCGGTAGGTCAGGTCGGACACCACCAGGCTGATCACCAGGGTGATCACCCAGACCTCGAGCGCGTGACCGCCGAAGATCGGCCAGTCGGTGACCCACCACACGAACTGCAGCACGGACATGTGCAGGCAGAACAGGCTGTAGGAGATCCAGCCCATCCGCCGGAGCCACAGCCGGCCGAAGGTGCGCGGGTAGCGGCGGCCCTCGACCGCGAAGACGCCCGACCCCACCAGCAGCACGCCGATGGCGGCGTACAACAGGTTCTTGGTGAGGGACTCCGCGGGTGTCAGGGGTGCGAGCAGGGTCGGTCCCGCGAGCGGGGTCGCCGACACCAGGAAGACGCCGAAGGCCGCCACCCAGCACACGCCCGACTGGGCCCCGGCGGCAGCGATGCCCGAGACGACCCGGCCGGGGGAGCGACCCTCGCGACGCGCGTGGTCGAGCAGCAGCGTCACCAGCGCCAGGCCGATGCCCAGGGCGAACCAGATCAGGTACGCCGGCAGCCACTGGTGCGGCGACCCCGCGCTGTGCTCGCCGACCCGGTCGGCGCCGTCGAGGTGCCACCACGCGGCGAGCGCCGACAGTCCCGCCAGCACCGCGAGCACGCGCCAGACCCGCAGGCTGCGGCCGACGGCGACCAGCATGATCAGGGGGAGCGCCAGGTAGAAGGTGACCTCGACCGCCAGGCTCCACATGTGGGTCAGGCCGTAGGGCAGGGCCGGGTCGACGAAGGTGTTGAGCATCAGCAGCGTCGTGACCCAGTCGGTGAACCCGAGGCCGCTGTTGCGCTGGATCAGCCCCAGCGCGACGACGACCGCGACGACGTAGACCGGCCAGATCCGCAGGAACCGCTTCCAGAGGTAGCGGCGGGTGTCCGGCTGCCGGCCGCCGGGCAGGCCGCGTGCGAGGAACGGCCGGGACAGCAGGAAGCCCGACAGCACGAAGAAGATCGCGACGCCCACGTCGAGCCGCGCGAGCATCACGCCCCAGACGCCGTGGGCGACGTAGGCGCCGGACTCGAACGCCGTGTGCGTGGTGAGCACGCAGAGCGCCCCGACGGCCCGAAGGGTGTCGAGGACGACGTACTGGTCGGCGGTCTCGGGCGGAGGCGGGACGATCTCCGCGCCGAGCGAGTGGTCCGCGGTGGAGGTCACAGCTCGCCCGCCGGCTCGGGCTCGCCGACCACGATCTCGTCGATGCAGACGGTCGTGCCGGGCTGCGCGCCGCTGAACACCACCGAGTCGAAGCCGCCGTCGACGTGCACGAACAGGCTGTTGAGTCCCCGGGAC
>NZ_JBQGCX010001293.1:0-2741 GCF_052038725.1 Actinosynnema sp. | reverse complement strand
GACCGCGCCGCCGCCGTCGACGACCTGGGTGTCGTCGTCGATCGTCGCGGCGTCGATCGTCGCGGCCAGCTCGGCGATCACGCCGTCGCGGACGAGCACGTCGACCGGCTCGCCCTCGCCGTAGGGGCGCACGCCCCTGAGCAGCAGCGGGTTCACGGGGTTTCCTCTTCGTGTGCGAGCAGGTGGTAGAGCACCGCCATGCGCACGTGCACGCCGTTGCGCACCTGGTCGGTGATGGCCGCGCGCGGCGAGTCGGCGACCGCCGAGGCGATCTCCATGCCGCGCAGCATGGGGCCGGGGTGCAGCACGACCGCGTGGTCCTGCAGCAGGGCCTCGCGGCGCTCGCTCAGCCCGTAGGCGATCGAGTACTCGCGGGCGGACGGGAAGAAGCCGCCGTGCATCCGCTCGGCCTGCACGCGCAGCAGCATGACCGCGTCCTGGCTGGGCAGCTCCGCGTCCAGGTCGTGCGAGACGGCCACCGGCCAGTTCCGCACGCCCTGCGGCAGCAGCGTCGGCGGGGCGACCAGGGTCACCTCGGCGCCGAGCGCGGTCAGCAGGTGCACGTTGGAGCGGGCGACCCGGCTGTGCAGCACGTCGCCGACGATCGCGATCCGGCGGCCGGTGAGGTCCTCGCCGAGGCGCTCGCGCAGGGTGGCGGCGTCGAGCAGGGCCTGGGTGGGGTGCTCGTGGGTGCCGTCGCCCGCGTTGACCACGGACGTGCCCGTCGCCTCCAGCCAGCCCGCGAGCCGCGGGGCGGCGCCGGAGGCCGGGTGCCGGACGATCACGCAGTCGGCGCCCGCGGCGGCCAGGGTGAGCGCGGTGTCGCGCAGCGACTCGCCCTTGCCGACGCTGGAACCACCAGCTGAGACGTTCACCACGTCCGCGCTCATCCACTTGCCCGCGATCTCGAACGAGACGCGGGTGCGGGTGGAGTTCTCGTAGAACAGCGTGATCACGGTTCGGCCGCGCAGCGTGGGCAGCTTGCGGACCTCGCGGCCCAGCAGGGTCCGCTTGAGGTTGGCCGCGGTGTCCAGGATCGCGAGGGCCTGCGCCGGGTCGACGCCCTCGGTGCCGAGCAGGTGCCTCACCGCAGCACCACGCCGTCGCGGCCGTCGGCCTCGTCGAGCAGCACGGCGACGTCCTCGGTGCGCGCGGTGGGCACGTTCTTGCCGACGTAGTCGGCGCGGATCGGCAGCTCGCGGTGGCCCCGGTCGACCAGGACGGCCAGCTGCACGGCCCTGGGGCGGCCGTGGTCGCGCAGGGCGTCGAGCGCGGAGCGGACCGTGCGGCCGGAGAACAGCACGTCGTCGACCAGCACGACCAGGCGGTCGTCCACGCCGCCGGGCGGCAGCGAGGTGGCCTCCAGGGGGCGCGTGGGGCCCCGGCGCAGGTCGTCGCGGTAGAGCGTGATGTCGAGGATGCCCACGGGCACGTCCACGCCGCTGAACTCGCGGATGCGGGCGGCGAGCCTGCGCGCGAGCGGCGCGCCTCGGCTCGGGATCCCCATCAGGACTACTTCGGGTGCGCTGGGTGCATCCAGCGCGGTCTTCTCGATGATCTGATGGGCCATTCGGGCGACGGTGCGCGCGACGTCGCCGGCGGAGAGGATTTCGCGCTCTCCTGCCGGGTCCGTCGCACCACGTTGACGTGGCGCCACGGCTGGACCTCCTTCCCCGCCTCGCCGGACGGGTCCTTAAAGGACGTCGGACACCCGGTGCAGACCGGGCTGACCAGCACCGTATCAGGCCCCGGAGGTCAATCTTCCGGGTGGTCGGAGTGGTCTCGCCCACCTGTCCCAGTGAGATCAGCTTGACCTGGTGACCACGGAGAGCAATCATTACTCTGCGTATTGATCTAAGCCTCCCCTGGGCAGTCCCCTACCGGCTGACGGGGCGAATGAACGGAGAACCGCCACATGGGCGACTACGCCAAGGCGCTGGGGGCAAAGCTCCGCGCGATCCGCCAGCAGCAGGGCCTCTCGTTGCACGGCGTCGAGCAGAAGTCCGGTGGCCGCTGGAAGGCCGTGGTGGTGGGCTCGTACGAGCGCGGCGACCGTGCCGTGACCGTCCAGAAGCTCGCCGAGCTGGCCGACTTCTACGGCGTCCCGGTTGCCGAGCTGCTCCCGGAGGGTCGCGTGCCGTCGGGCGCGGAGCCCGCCACCAAGATCGTGATCAACCTGGAGCGGTTGCAGCAGCTGCCCGCCGAGAAGGTCGGTCCGCTCGCCAGGTACGCGGCGACCATCCAGAGCCAGCGCGGCGACTACAACGGCAAGGTGCTGTCGATCCGCACCGAGGACCTGCGCTCGCTCGCGATCATCTACGACATGACTCCCGGAGAGCTGACCGAGCAGCTCATCGACTGGGGTGTGCTGCCTCCCGAGGCCAGGCCGTCCAAGGAGGACTAGCCCCTCCCACCGGCCCGGCGAGCCCGCCTCCGCGCGACGGGGGCGGGTCCGGTCGAGCCGGGCTCCCGAGGCAGGCGCACGGGTCCGCCCCCGTCCCGGCCCGCGGGTCGCGCGTCCGCCCGACGTCCTGGGGGTCGTCGGCGGCGCGGCCGGCGGGCGGTGTAGGGAGCGCTCGCGACGGCGGGCGCCGGGACGCGGCGGGACGAGCGGCGCGCCGTGCGGGCGTCCGGAGGCGACGGTGAGGTCCCGCGCTGGGGTTTTCGCGTTGGGTGTCCGCGTTGGGTGTCCCGCGCTGGGTTTCCGCGCTGCGCCTGGGGCTCGTCGTGGCAGCACGAAC
>NZ_JBQGCX010001292.1:0-10696 GCF_052038725.1 Actinosynnema sp. | reverse complement strand
CACGTCCTCCAGCAGCGCCAGCGCCCGCTCGCGCACCCCGCGCAGCTCCTCCACCACCGCCTCCGCCGCGGTCTCCTTCAGCTCCGCGTACGACGAGATCCCCGCCGCCAGCTCCTCGACGTCCTTCCCGGTGCACGCCGCCGTGATCTCCAGCAGGTTCGACACCCCCGGCTGCCCCTCCGGGTCGTGCCTGACAACACCCACCCGGTCCGTCACCGCCCGCCGGATCTTGCGCCGCACCAGGTCCGGCGGGTCGAGGACGAAGACCGTCCCGGCCGCGTCCACCGCCGACTTCGCCATCTTCCGGCTCGGGTCGGCCAGGTCCCTGACCCGCGCCGCCGTCCTCGGCACGACCGCGCTGGGCACCACGAACACCTCGCCGTACGTGCCGTTGAACCGCCGCGCCAGCACCCGCGCCAGCTCCACGTGCTGCGCCTGGTCCTCGCCCACCGGCACCTCGTCGGCCCCCTGCAGCAGGATGTCCGCCGCCATCAGCACCGGGTACGTCAGCAGGCTCAGCCGCACCGAGTCGCGGCCGGTCGACTTCTCCTTGAACTGGATCATCCGCGCCGCCTCGCCGTAGCTGCACGCGCACTCCAGCACCCAGGTCAGCGCCCCCAGCTCGCGCACCAGGTCGGACTGCACGAACACGCTGGCCGGGTCGACGCCCGCCGCCACCGCGACCGCCAGCTGCTCCGCGGTCAGCGACCGGAGCCTGGACGGGTTGTGCGGGGTGGTCATGCCGTGCAGGTCGCTGATGAAGTACAGGTCGTCGGCGGTCCCCTCGCGCGCCCAGCGCCGCACGGCGCCGAGGTGGTTGCCGAGCTGCACGTGGCCCGACGGGGTGATCGCGGAAAGCCTGGTCACTGGTTCCTCCGGAAACGGGCCCGCCCGAGCGGAACCCCTCCGAAGAACACGAAGGCCGCCCCGGCGGGCGGCCTGTGGTCACTGAACGCGCACAGTTAAGCGGGCCACCGCGAGGTGGTCCACCAGAAGTGGTAAAGAGCGCGCATAGCGGGGATCATAACGTGTTTTACCCGTGGGGAACAGGTCTACATTTCGGGGCATGTACATCGTGCTGCTGCGGTACACCAAACCGCTGGACGTAGTCGACTGCTCCCTCCCCGAACACGGCGAGTGGCTGGCCAGGCAGTACCAGGCCGGGCACTTCCTCGCCTCCGGCAGGCAGGTCCCGCGCGACGGCGACGTCATACTCGCCCGCCCCATGCGCCGGGGGCAGCTGGACGCCCTGCTGGCCACCGACCCCCTCGCCATCCGGCACCTGGTCCGCCACGAGGTGGTGGAGTTCCAGGCCACGCGCACGGCCCCTGAGCTGCTCAGGGTCAACGAAGCCACCCTGACCACCTGATCGCGTGACCGTCGTCCTCCACCGCCCGGTGGAGGGGACACCGGGCGGTGCGACGCCGGCTGCGACCGCGGCCCACGCCGCCGGACGACGACGCCCCGCGCGCGACACCCGCGCGCGCCGACCCGGGCGACGACCCGCACGACCCCCGCCCCGCCAGCGCGACCGGAGCGGAAAAAGCAGAGCGAAATTCGCTTTCTTCCCGTTCTTTCCCGAGGACACCCCGATCGGCCGAATGCGCGACCGACCGCCGTGCCCCGATTCCGCGCGACCCGATTCCGCGCGGCCCGGCCCGCGCCCGGTTCCCGCGACTCAGGCCCCGCCCTCCGCCGCCTTGCGCGCGGCTTTCTCCTTCGCCTTCCGGAACACCACCACCGGGCACCGCTTGCACCTCGGCGTGGACCGGCAGCACTTGGACTTGACCTTCTTCTCGCCCTTCTTGCCGTCCTTCTTCTTGCCCTTCGCTCCCACGTGGTCATCTCCTCCTGTCGGGCGTCCCACCCCGGGGTGAGGCTGACCTCACCGCTGGCGCTGTGTGGTAGGGGTGTGGTGGCGCGGTAAGCTGTAGGACGGCTGCGCGCGTGAAAACCTGTCCGGCGCCCGGCCTCCCAGCGACTGAAGCTCTAGGAGTTCCGCGTGCCCACGGCCACTGCGTCGATCAAGGAAACGCTGGTCCGCAACGACCTGCGCAACGTGGCGATCGTCGCGCACGTTGACCACGGCAAGACCACCCTGGTCGACGCCATGCTCCGCCAGTCAGGCGCCTTCTCCGAGCGCGCCGAGCTCGTCGACCGGGTCATGGACTCGGGCGAGCTGGAGCGCGAGAAGGGCATCACGATCCTCGCCAAGAACACGGCTGTGCGCAGGCACACGCCGGACGGCGACATCGTCATCAACGTCATCGACACCCCCGGCCACGCCGACTTCGGCGGTGAGGTCGAGCGCGGCCTCTCCATGGTCGACGGCGTCGTGCTGCTCGTCGACGCCTCCGAGGGCCCGCTGCCGCAGACGCGCTTCGTGCTGCGCAAGACCCTCGCCGCCGGTCTCCCGGTCATCCTGGTGGTGAACAAGGTCGACCGCCCCGACGCCCGGATCTCCGAGGTCGTCGAGGAGGCCCACGACCTGCTGCTCGACCTGGCCACCGAGGTCGGCGCCGACGACTCCGTGCTCGACCTGCCGGTCGTCTACGCCTCGGCCCGCGCCGGTCGCGCCTCGCTGAACCAGCCCGAGGACGGCGGCCTGCCGGACGAGGAGAACCTGGACAGCCTGTTCAAGGTCCTCTTCGACTACATCCCGGCCCCGACCGGCGACGCCGACGCGCCGCTGCGCGCGCTGGTGACCAACCTGGACGCCTCGACCTTCCTCGGCCGCATCGCGATGTGCCGCGTCGCCGCCGGTCGGATGCGCAAGGGCGAGACCGTGTCCTGGTGCCGCGAGGACGGCTCGGTCCAGAAGGTGCGCATCACCGAGCTGCTGATCACCGAGGCGCTGGAGCGCGTCCCCGCCGAGGAGGCCCGCGCGGGCGACCTGGTGGCGATCGCGGGCATCCCGGACATCACCATCGGCGACACCCTGGCCGACGTCGACAACCCGGAGCCGCTGCCCCGGATCACCGTCGACGAGCCCGCCATCTCGATGACCATCGGCGTCAACACCTCGCCGCTGGCCGGTCGCAACGGCGGCACCAAGCTCACCGCGCGCGTCCTCAAGGCCCGCCTGGACTCCGAGCTGGTCGGCAACGTGTCCGTCCGCGTGCTGCCCACCGAGCGCCCCGACACCTGGGAGGTGCAGGGCCGCGGCGAGCTGGCGCTGGCCATCCTGGTCGAGCAGATGCGCCGCGAGGGCTTCGAGCTCACCGTGGGCAAGCCGCAGGTGGTCACCAAGCAGGTCGACGGCAAGACCCACGAGCCGTTCGAGCGCCTGACCATCGACGCCCCCGAGGAGCACCTCGGCGCCATCACCCAGCTCCTGGCGAACCGCAAGGGCCGCATGGAGACGATGGACGGCCACGGCACCGGTCGCATCAAGCTCGACTACGTCGTGCCCTCGCGCGGCCTGATCGGCTTCCGCACCGAGTTCCTCACCGAGACCCGCGGCACCGGCATCGCGAACGCCGTCGCCGAGGGCTACGGCCCGTGGGCGGGCGAGATCCGCACCCGCCACAACGGCTCGCTGGTGGCCGACCGCACCGGCTCGATCACCGCCTACGCGATGATCCAGCTCGCGGACCGCGGCACGTTCTTCGTGGAGCCCGGCGCGGACGCGTACGAGGGCATGGTCGTCGGCGAGAACCCCCGCGCCGAGGACCTGGACGTCAACGTCTGCCGCGAGAAGAAGCTGACCAACATGCGCACCTCGACCGCCGACGTCATGGAGACGCTGGCCCGGCCGAGGAAGCTGTCGCTGGAGGAGGCGCTGGAGTTCTGCGCCGCCGACGAGTGCGTCGAGGTCGCGCCGGAGGTCGTCCGGGTCCGCAAGGTCACCCTGGACGCCAACCAGCGCGGTCGCGAGCGCAACCGCGCCAAGCTGCGCGGCTGAGCGCACGAGCGCCGACCCGAGGGCCCCCCGGCCCCCCCTCCGGGCGGGCCCCCGGGGGTGCGGGGGCGGCCCGCACGCGCGCCCCCCCGGGGCCCGCCCGCACGCCCGGCGGGGCGCCCCTCGGGCTTTCCGGGGGCGTCCCACCTGGTGGGCGCGTGCGCCGCAGGTGAGCGCCCGAGCACCCTGCGTCCCTGTTGTCCGGACCACCCCGGTCGACCGGACAACCCCTCAAGCAGGCCGCTGACCAGGCATGACATCCCCCGCGCGCGAGGTCGCCCGCGTCCGGTGGCGATGATCACCGGGGGTAGCGGTCGGTAGTCGGGGGCGGCGTGGGACCCTCAGGGCATGACCAGGCCCAGGGGTTTCCTCCGGCGCGCGGGGCTGCTCGCCGCGCTGCTGGCCCTGTCGGCGTGCTCGATCACCCCGCCGCCGCCCCTGGTCCCCACCACGCCCGGCGTCACCGTGGTGCCCAAGGAGAAGCTGAACGAGGTCGTCGTCGGCGTCGACGAGGTCAAGGGCGGCTACAACCCGCACACGCTCGCCGCGCAGTCCACGGTCACCACCGCGCTGAGCAGCCTGCTGCTCCCGTCGGCCTTCCGCTCCAACCCGGACGGCAGCCCCGCGCTCGACCGGACGCTGCTGGTCGGCGCCGAGGTCACCGGGGCCGCGCCGTACACCGTGACCTACACCCTGCGCCGGGACGCCTCCTGGTCGGACGCCGCGCCGATCGCCGCCGAGGACTTCGTCTACCTGTGGCAGCGGATGCGCTCCGAGCCCGGCGTGGTCAACCCGGCGGGCTACCGGCTGATCTCCGACATCCGCTCCCGCGAGGGCGGCAAGGTCGTCGAGGTCGTCTTCGCCGAGCCCTACCCGGCGTGGCGCGACCTGTTCCGCGACCTGCTGCCCGCCCACCTGCTCAAGGACGCCCCCGGCGGCTGGTCGGCCGCGCTGACCGAGAGCTTCCCCGCCACGGCGGGCCCGTTCGCGGTGCGCACCCTCGACCAGCCGCGCGGCGAGATCATCCTGGAGCGCAGCGACCGCTACTGGGAGCAGCCCGCCGCCCTCGACCGGGTGATCCTGCGCCGGGCGACCCAGTCCGCGACGCTCGACGCGCTGCGCAGCGGCGACGACCAGGTCGCGCTGGTCCGGGCCGACTCGATCACCACGACGAACCTGGCGAAGCTCGCCGAGACCACCCCGCTGACCACCGAGGCCGTCCCCAGGGGCGAGGTGGTCCAGGTGCTGTTCCGCCCGGCGTCCCCCAACCTGGCCGACGTGAAGGTGCGCACCGCCGTGCGCGCGCTGCTCAACCGGGACGAGCTGATCGGCGTCGGCGCCAGGGGGGGACCGGGCGCCGCGCTGCGCGCCGACTCGCTCGTGGTGCCGCCGTCCAGGCCCGGCTACCGGGCGACCGCCCCCCAGGGCGGGGTCGACGCCGCCGCGCTGCTGACCGAGGCCGGGCTGACCCGCCCCGACGGCGGGAGGTGGGGCCGCGACGGGCGTCCGCTGGAGCTGGTGATCGCCGCGCCCGGCGGCGTCGAGCCGTACGCGACGATCGCCAACCAGGTGCAACGCCAGCTGTCATTGTCCGGAATCGAGTCGGAGGTCCTGACAACGCCACCGGACGAGTTGTTCGGCGAACTGCTGGCCGACCCCGGCGGCACCGGCGGACAAGGTGATCGAACTGTTGACATCGCCGTTGTCCCGCTTGTCGGCTCCGGTGATTCCGGCACAGTTCTGGCGTCAGCTTTCGGCTGCCCCGAACCGGACAACACCGGATCTTCGACAACGTTTCCGGGGAATCCCGCCGGTTTCTGCGACCCGGCCGTTCAGAAGATCGTGGACGAGGCCCTGACCGGCCGCCTCCTGCTGTCCGACGCGCTCGCCCAGGTCGAGCCGCTGCTCTGGCAGCAGGCCGTCTCCCTGCCGTTGTTCCAGGTGACGGACCTGCTCGTGGTGCTCCCGCAGGCGCAGGGCGTGGCCTCCGGCGCGCCCTTCGCCGGGCCCCTTTCCGGGGCCGCCGCCTGGCGGAGGGAAGACCGTTGAAGCGCGTCACCGCACAAACCGGGGAACCCCCTGGTGCACACGTCGTCAGCCGGGCATTATTGACAGTATTCCCGTCAACCGGTTAACGAAGACCCCCGTCCGGTAACGACGGTGTAGCGCGCTGCTACCGGCGTGTCACCCTTTGGTCACGATCAAGCGCTGGGCAGTGACCATCCGTCTAACACCTTCTTATCGTTCGCACCGGTGTGTCGGTTCGGGGCGCGTTTGGCACATCAACGTTAAGGGTGTGGAGTCCGGTCAGAGGTCCGCTCCAACCCGGTGCTAGGAGGGCACGTGTCGATGAGGAGAAAGACCGTCTCGGCGTTCGCGCTGATGACCAGTGCGGCGCTCTTGCTGAGCGCCTGTGGCGGCGGCGGCGCCGGCAGCGAGGGCGAAGGCGGCCAGCAGGACTCGAACCCCGGTGCGATCGGGGGCCAGGACGAGATCTTCAAGCGTCCGGCCGTCGACGACATCGGCGAGGTCGCGATCGCCGTCGAAGAGGGCTTCAGCAACTACAACAACTTCACGGGTGCGACGAACAACTTCGCCAGCACCATGGCGTTGTCGAACGTGCAGCCCTCGCCGTACATCGTCGACCTGGTCGACGGCAAGGTCGTCATCAAGGTCGACGGCGACCTGATGGAGTCCATCAAGGTCACCTCGAACGACCCGCAGGTCATCGAGTGGAAGGTCCGCAAGGAGGCGGTCTGGTCCGACGGCCAGCCGATCGACTGCAAGGACTTCCACCTGAAGTGGCTGGCCGCGACCAGCCAGGCCAGGACGACGACCTCCGACGGCGAGTCCGCCTCGATCTTCGACGCCACCCCCACCGGCTACGAGGACATCTCGAAGCTCGAGTGCTCGGACGGCAACAAGACGATCACCACGACCTTCAGCAAGCCGTACGCCGACTACCGGGGCCTGTTCTCGCAGCCCGGCAGCGACGGTCTGCTCCCGGCCCACGTGCTGGAGCAGAAGACCGGCATCGAGGACATCACCAAGATCACCCCGGCGCAGAACGACGAGACGGTCAAGAAGGCCGCCGAGTTCTTCACCAAGGGCTGGAACGGCTGGAACGCCGACGTCGCCCTCTCCGGTGGCCCGTACACCATCACCTCGGCCGACCTGAGCGACCAGACGGTCCTCGAGCGCAACCCGAAGTGGTGGGGCAACAAGGGCGGCCCGTCCAAGGTCATCCTGAAGACGAACCGCGACGCCCAGTCCGCGGCGCAGCAGCTGCAGAACAAGGAAGTCCAGGCGATCGCGCCGCAGGCCGACAACGCCGTGGCGCAGCAGCTCCGGGGCAACGACGCTTACACGGTCTTCGCCAGCGGTGGCCAGACCTACGAGCACATCGACCTGAACATGGCCAACCCCCTGTTCGCCCAGAACAAGGAGCTCCGCGAGGCGTTCGCGATCTGCACCCCGCGGACCGAGATCGTCGAGAAGCTCGTCCAGGACGTGCAGCCGGGCGCCAAGCCCCTGGGCAGCCTGACCTTCATGCCCAACGAGGTCGGCTACGAGGACCACTACTCCGACCTGGCCGACGGTGACGCCGAGGCCGCCAAGAAGGTCATGGAGGCCGGTGGCTGGACCCTGGGTGGCGACAACGTCTACACCAAGGGCGAGTTCCGCGCGTCCTTCAAGCTGAGCCACAAGACCGTGACCCGTCGCGCGCAGACCGTGCGCCTGGTCCAGGCGTCCTGCGCCAAGGCGGGCATCGAGGTCATCGCCGACGAGGCCGCCGACTTCAACGACAAGCGCCTCCCGGCCTCCGAGTTCGAGGCCGCCCTGTTCGCGTGGGTCGGCGCCCCGCTGAAGGCGGGCGCGTTCGGCAACTACGCCCAGAAGGCCAAGGGCGGTTCGGCGAACTACAACAACTACGACTCGGCCGCCGTCACCGACACGTGGGCGAAGGCGAACAGCGAGCTCGACTACGAGAAGCGCATCACGCTGATGAACGACGTCGACAAGACCATGCGCGCCGACCTGGCGAGCATCCCGCTGTTCCAGCACACCGACTTCACGGCCTCGTCCTCGGACTACAGCCCGGTGAGCTACATCGGTGTCGCGGGTGGCATCACGTGGACCCTGTACGCCTGGCAGAAGAAGTCGCGCTGAGCTGCTGCTGATCTGCTGAGCCGTCAGGCTCCAGCGCACGACCCATCCGTCCGGGGGGCCGGTGCACCAGCACCGGTCCCCCGAACGCCGTCAGCCTCCGGTAGGCCCCCACCACGTCCCCCGCGGGAGGGCCTAGGGAGACTAGAGACCTCGTATGCTCCGTTACGCCATCCGGCGGGTTCTGATCTCGATCCCGCTGTTGATCGTGGCTTCGTTCCTGTGCTTCGGGCTGACCACCGCCATGGGAGACCCCCTCGGCGAGTGGAAGCTCCAGAAGCCCCGCACCGAGGCGGAGATCGCCGCCGCCTACGAACTGACCGGTTACAACAAGCCCGTCGTCGAGCGCTACACCGACTGGGCGGGCGACTTCGTCACCGGTGACTGGGGCCAGACCGTCGTCCCCGGCAACGCGGGCAAGCCGGTCAAGGAGACCCTGCTCACCGCCTTCGGCGTCACCCTCCGGCTGATCCTCGCCGCCGAGCTGATCGCCCTCGCCCTCGGCGTCGCCGTCGGCGTCATCGGGGCGGTGAAGCAGTACTCGGTCTTCGACTACACGGCGACCGGCATATCGTTCGCCATGTTCTCGATGCCCCTCTTCTGCGTCGCCCTGGTGCTCAAGGCGGGCGGCATCGAGCTGAACAACTGGCTGGAGTCGCTCGGCCTGGACCGCTGGATCATCACCGCGGGCCCGCCCGGCGACGGCTTCGGCGGCAGCTTCGGCGAGCAGGTGTTCCAGTACTCCGGCGCGTACCTGCTGCCCACCATCTCGCTGGTCGTCATCCAGTTCGCGCTCTACAGCCGCTTCCAGCGCGCCTCCATGCTCGACACCCTGAACGCCGACTACGTGCGCACCGCGCAGGCCAAGGGCATCTCGCAGGCGCGCACGATCTTCCGGCACGCGTTCCGCAACGCCCTGATCCCCGTCATCACGATGTCCTCGCTGAACATCGGCGCGGGCTTCGGCGGCGCGGTCATCACCGAGACGGTGTTCGGCTGGTCGGGCATGGGCAACTACATCGTCAAGGCCATCGAGAAGATCGAGCCCTACCAGGTGCTCGGCTTCATGATGCTGACGGCCATCTTCATCGTCCTGTTCAACCTGATCGCGGACATCCTGTACGCCTTCCTTGACCCGAGGATTCGCCTTGACTGACATGGGTTCCCCGCTGGCGCAGGCGCCCGCGCCCGAGAAGGCTGAGGCGAGCCAGTTCGACAGCACCACCGCGAAGAAGCAGTGGAAGGTCATCCTCACCCGCTTCTCCCGGCACCGGGCCGCGCTGTTCGGCCTCGTGCTGTTCGTGGTCCTGGTGCTGTTCGCCTTCTTCGGCGGACTGCTGTGGCAGCACAGCTACACCGACCTGGGCTTCCGGCGGTACCTGCCGCCGAGCGCCGAGCACCCCTTCGGCACCGACAGCCTCGGCGGCGACATGGTCGCCCAGATCATCCGGGGCACCCAGTTCTCCCTGCAGATCGCGATGGTCGTGGCGCTGGTGTCCACGGTGATCGGCGTCGTGCTGGGCGCGCTGGCCGGATACCTGCGGGGCTGGGTCGACGCGCTGATCAGCCGGTTCATCGACCTGCTGCTGATCATCCCCAGCCTGGTCATCGCGGCCGTGCTGGTGCGCAGCAGCTTCGTGGCGACCATCTCCGGTGGTTCCAACTGGCTCGTCGTGGCCGTCTACCTCGGCCTCATCGGCTGGCTGTCCATCGCCCGCGTGATCCGCGGCATGGTGCTGTCGCTGCGCGAGAAGGAGTTCGTCGAGGCGGCCCGCGCCCTGGGCGCGAGCACGTGGCGGATCGTGTTCCGGCACATCCTGCCCAACACCATCGACGTGATCATCGTGAACGCGACGCTGGCGATCGCGCAGGCCGTGCTGCTGGAGGCGGCCCTGTCGTTCATCGGCCTCGGCGTGCAGAGCCCGGACACCTCGCTGGGCCTCATGATCAGCCTGAACAAGAACGAGCTGACGCTGCACCCGTGGCTGTTCTTCCTGCCGTTCGTGTTCATCGTGCTGATCTCGCTGGCGGTCAACTTCATCGGTGACGGCCTCAGGGACGCCTTCGACCCGCGGCAGAAGAGGGTTAAGGCATGAGTGAGTTGGACGACGTGATGGGCGCACCCAAGAAGGCGCAGAACGCCGCGGGCGAGAAGCTGCTGCGGGTGGAGAACCTGTCGGTGGACTTCCCGACCGAGGACGGCACCGTGCACGCAGTGCGCGACGTGTCGTTCACGCTCGGCGCGGGCGAGGTCCTCGGCATCGTCGGCGAGTCGGGCTCGGGCAAGTCGGTGTCGTCGATGGCGATCATGGGCCTGCTGCCCAAGACCGCGAAGATCGGCGGTTCGATCAAGTTCCGCGAGCAGGAGCTGGTCGGCCGGTCCTACAAGGGGATGCAGCCGGTCCGCGGCAACAACATCGCCATGATCTTCCAGGACCCGATGACCTCGATGAACCCGGTCTACACGGTGGGCTGGCAGCTCGCCGAGGCGTACCGGGCGCACCACAAGGTCTCGAAGAAGGCGGCGCTGGCCAAGGCCGTCGAGGCGCTGGAGCTCGTGGGCATCCCGCAGCCCGACCGGCGCGCCCAGCAGTACCCGCACGAGTTCTCCGGCGGCATGAGGCAGCG
>NZ_JBQGCX010001291.1:0-1653 GCF_052038725.1 Actinosynnema sp. | reverse complement strand
CCTCGGCGGCGTTGTGGGCGATCTCCTGGATGGACTGGCCCATCTCGGCGCTGCCGGTGGCCACGGTGCGCACGTTGCCCGAGATGTCCTCGGCCGCCGCCGACACCCGGCCCGCCGGCGCCGCGGTGTCCTGGGTGTTCTGGGACAGGGTGCGCGCGGTGCCCGCGAGGCCGCCCGCGAGCGAGGTCAGCGAGGTCGCCCCGTCCGACAGCGCGGTCACGGCGGCGCGGGTGTTGTCGACGGCCTCGGCGAGCGCCCGGTCGGCCTCGGCGACCTCGTCGCCGCCCTCCGGGGTCGGGGTGGCGGTCAGGTCGCCCTCGGCGACGCGGCGCAGCGCGCCGACCGTGCGGCCCAGCGGGGCGGTGATGCTGCGGGTGACGGCGAACGCCAGCAGCGCGGCCAGCGCGATGGCGGCGACCAGCGCGACCACGACCCAGGTGATCAGGGTGGCCGCGGCGGCCTCGGCGGCGGCCTGGTCGGTGGCCAGTCGCTCGGTCAGCTGCCCGATCAGGGCGTCGGTGTCCTGGACGATCGCGAAGTAGATCTCGTAGCCGGGGCCCAGGACGATCGCGTCGCCCTCGTCCACCGCGCCCCGCGCGTACGCGGCGGCGGCCTGGTCGTCGGCGGTGAAGTACTTCTTCCAGGCGGCGTCGATCCTGGTGAACGTCTCGCGCTCGGCGTCGGTCAGCCGCTCGGTGGGCACGGACGCGAGCACGTCGGCCAGCTTGGCCTTGTCGGCCAGGAAGCCCGCGCGGTTGGCGCTGCTCGGGGCGACGGCCTCCGCCGGGCTGAGCCTGCGCGCGTCCCACGCGTAGGCGACCTGCCACCCGCTGATGTCGGCGTCGTAGAACTTGATGAGGTCGGCGGCGCGCACCAGGTCGCGGACCTGCCGCTCCCGCGCGGCCGACGCCTGCTGGTCGCCGACCCCCCGCACGGCGGCCACCGAGGCGCCGCTCAGCACGACGGTGACGGCGGTGAACCCGGCGCCGAGGCGGGCGCCGATGCGCAGGCGGCGGAGCTGACCGGAGAACATCCGACCTCCAGGGGCGGTGCGCCGCAGGACGCGGCGGGGCACCGGCTGTAACGGCAGGCGGCGGGGCGGGCTGACGGGTTTTCCCGCCGGGTGGTGTCACCTGACCGGGCGATGTCCGGGGGCGCGCGGGCGGGGGCGTTCTCTGGCGGGCGCGCCGCCCAGGTGTGGCCACCTGCCCGGAGGGCGTTGTGCGCGCGCAACGCCGAAGCGTTGCGTGAGCGCACCGGTCGTCGAACCGCGCCGCCGGAGCTGTTCCGGTCGCGCCAACGGGTTCCCGCGAGGACCGTCCCAAGAGGTCGTTGCGCCCGCGCGGCGTCCCGGCGTCGCGCCGACACGCCCCCAGGTCCTTGCCCCCACCCGCCGGGAAGCAGAATGATCGCTCCCGAGGGGGGTGCATGACGATCGGTCCACTACCGCCGAGGGCGCGCGCGGCGCTGGCCCTGCTGGCGCTGCACACCGACGTCCGGCGGGGCGTCGACCGGGTCGCGGCCTCCGGAACGGGCGGGCTGTTCGTCCTCGGCTGGGACGACACCGTCGCCGAGGTCTGCGCGGGCGGCTACCCGCTGACCGGGGTCGCCGCCACCCCCGAGAACCTCGCCCAGACCGCCAAGATGGACCTC
>NZ_JBQGCX010001290.1:0-1583 GCF_052038725.1 Actinosynnema sp. | reverse complement strand
CGGCTCACCGGCCTGCTGTCCTCCTACACCCGCGTCCTGTTCGCCCACCCCGGCCTGGCCAGGTCCGCGCTGGTCAGCCGCCCGCACGGGCCGAACTACGTCGCGCTGGTCGACTCGGTCCTCGGCCTGCTGCACGAGGGCGGCGTCCCCGTGGACCGGGCCGCCTGGGCGGTCGACGTGCTGCTGCAACTGGCCACCGCCACGGCGGCCGAGCACTCCGAGCCCGGCGCCGACGACGCCGAGCAGTGGGCCGCGCTGTCCGAGGTCGTGCGCACCGCCGACCCCGCCACCCACCCGCACATCGCCCGAGCGGGCGACCACCTGCTCTCCGGCGCCGGGCCCGACCGCCTGAACTGGGCGTTCGCCGCGCTGGTCGCCGGAGCCGCCAGCACCCCCGGGGAGAGCACCCCGTGACCGAGCACCCGAAGAACGAGCACCACGAGATCACCGTCCTCGGCGCGGGCCTCGGCGGCCTGGCGCTGGCCGCCGTGCTGCGCCGCAACGGCGTCAACGCCGCCGTCCACGACCTGGACGCCTCCCCCACCTCGCGGGACCAAGGCGGGGTGCTGGACGTGCACGAGGACTCCGGGCAGGTCGCGCTGCGGGCGGCGGGCGCGTTCGACGCCTTCCGCGCGGCGGTCCACGAGGGCGGCGACGCGACCCGCGTGCTCGACCGGCACGGCGTCACGCGGCTGAGCGACGACGGCGGCAACGGCCGCCCCGAGATCGCGCGCGGCGACCTGCGGCGCGTCCTGCTGGACGCGGCGGGCGGCGACGTGCGGTGGGGGTCGAAGGCCGTGGCGGTCCACCCGCTCGCGGGCGGGCGGCACCGGGTGGTGTTCGCCGACGGCCACGAGCTGACCACCGACCTGCTGGTCGGCGCGGACGGCGCGTGGTCGCGGGTCCGCCCGCTGCTGTCCCCGGCGGTCCCGGAGTACACCGGGGTGTCGTTCGTGGAGCTGACCCTGCCGGACGTCGCGGGGCGCCACCCCGCGATCGCCGAGCTGGCGGGTCCCGGCGGGATGTTCGCGCTGGGCGACGAGCGCGGCTTCCTCGCCCACCGGGACGGCACGGGCGCGCTGCACGCGTACGCGGCGCTGCGGATCGGCCCGGACTGGCTGGGCTCGATCGACTTCACCGACGCCGAGGCGGCCAGGTCCGAGCTGCTGCGGCACTTCGCCGACTGGCACCCGGCCCTGCGCGCGCTGATCACCGAGGCGCCCGCGCCGCTGGTCCCGAGGCCGATCCACGCCCTGCCGCGGGGGCACCGCTGGCCGCGCACCCCCGGCGTCACCCTCCTCGGCGACGCGGCGCACCTGATGTCGCCGTTCGCGGGCGAGGGCGCGAACCTGGCGATGCTGGACGGGGCGGAGCTGGGCGCGGCGCTGCTCGCCCACCCCGGCGACGTCGAGGCGGCGCTCGCGGCCTACGAGGCGGCGATGTTCCCGCGCGCCGAGGCCGCGGCGGCGATGTCGGCGGCCGGGCTGGAGGCGTGCTTCGAGCCGTCGGGCCCGGACGCCCTGGTCGCGGTGATGCGGGGCTTCGCCGGGACCCCCGCCTGAGCGCACCCCCGGACCCCGCGC
>NZ_JBQGCX010001289.1:0-2533 GCF_052038725.1 Actinosynnema sp. | reverse complement strand
TGCCGGACCCGCTGCGGGTGGTCGTGGTGACCATCTACGACCTGGACGAGAACCTGCACGCCGCGCTGCGGGCGGGCGCGTGCGGCTTCCTGCTCAAGGACGCGGGCCCGCGCCTGCTGGTGGAGGCGGTGCACGTGGCCGCGCGCGGCGAGTCGCTGGTGTCGCCGCAGATCACCACGCGCCTGCTGCGCGACTTCGCCCGCGAGGGCGGCCCCCGCGCCCGCCCCGCCACCCGGACGCCGCTGACGGCGCGCGAGCTGGACGTGGCGCTGGCGGTGGCCAGGGGCGGCACGAACGCGGAGATCGCCCAGCGGCTGTCGATCACCCTGTCGACGGTGAAGTCGCACCTGACGAGCGTGCAGCAGAAGCTGGGCGCCCGGAACCGCACCGAGGTGGCGATCCGCATGTGGGAGGACGGCCTGGTCCGCTGACCGGGCCCGCGACCGCTGCTCCGTCCGGGTGGCTCGAACCGGGAACCGGTGGGACGCTGGGTCCGCCGTGCAGCCCCCGAGGCGCGACGCCTGGGGAGTCTGAGGGAGGAGCCGTGCCCCTCGAACCGTTCGACCTCACCCGCCGCACCAGCCCGTGGGTGGTCTGCGCCCCGCGCGAGGCCCCGCTGGTGCCCGCGCAGCTCTCCCGCCTGCGCGAGGACGGCGGCGTGGTCAGGCACGTCGACTCGGCCGACCTGTCCGACGCCGCCGCCGCGTTCGCCTCGTTCACCCGCCTGCTCGACCTCCCCCACCACCCGCACGACTGGCCCGCGCTGGCCGACGCCCTGCGCCGCCCGCACGGCGACTGGCCCGGCGAGACCGACCTCGCCGTCGTCGTCGAGCGCGCCCACCTGCTGCGCGGCGCCCCGCACCTGCCTGACCTGGTCGACGCCCTGTGCCGGGCCGGTCGCGGGGCGGCCGACGCGGTCGCGCTGCACTTCGCGCTCCTGGTCGACGACGGCCCCGCCACGGACCTCGCGCCCGGCGGCGACGTGATCGGTCCCTACCTGCTGTTCGGGTGACCCCCGCCCGTCGCGGCGGCTTCGGGGTGGCGCAGCCGCCGCCCCCCTCAGGCCCGCCGCGGCGGCCCTGACCAGCGCCGGTAGGGGCCCCACAACCCTGCGGACCACCCCCTCAGCCCCGGCGGTTCACCGGGGTCCGCGCCCCTGGCGGCGGTACCGTTCCCCCGATCATGACTCGGGGCCGCCCTCCGATCCGGCGTCGGCCCCCGACGAGAGGACCGCGAGCCGGTGATCGTTGACGAGACCGCAGCCCGGTGGGCGCGCACCTACCACCCGAACCCGACCGCGCCCGTCCGGCTGGTGTGCTTCCCGCACGCGGGCGGCTCGGCGAGCTACTACCACCCGCTCTCGGCCCGCTTCGGCCCGTCCTGGGACGTCGTGGCGCTCCAGTACCCCGGCCGCCAGGACCGGCGTCTGGAGCCGTGCGTGGACGACCTGGAGCGGCTGGCCGACCTGGTCGCGGACGTGCTGCGCGGGCTTCCCGCGAAGCCGACGGTGTTCTTCGGGCACAGCATGGGCGCGGCGCTGGCGTTCGAGACGGCGGTGCGCCTGGAGCGCGACGGCGCGGGCCCGCGCGAGGTGGTCGCCTCCGGCCGCCGGGGCCCGAACACCCGCGCCGACGAGCAGGTCCACCTGCTGGACGACCGGGGCGTCCTGGCCGAGGTGCGCGCGCTGAGCGGCACCGACTCGGCGCTGCTGGACGACGAGGAGCTGATGCGGATGGCGCTGCCCGCGATCCGCGCCGACTACACCGCGATCGAGACCTACCGCTGCCCGCCCGACCGCCGGATCGCGGCCGACCTGACCGTGCTGACCGGTGACGCCGACCCGAAGACCACGGTCGAGGAGGCCGCGGGCTGGGAGCCGCACACCACGGGCGCGTTCCAGCTGGAGGTGTTCCCCGGCGGGCACTTCTTCATCGCCACCCAGGCCAGGGCCGTGGGCGACCGGATCGAGCGCGCCCTCAAGGCCGCGCTCTGACCACGGCTTGACGGCGGAGGGGCGGTGGCGCGAACGCCGCAGCCCCTCCGCCGCCGTCACCGCGCCCTGGGACTGATCCGCAGCAACCGCCCCGGTCCGGGCGCCCGCCCGCGCGGGCGCGTCATCCCCCCGTTCGTGGTCGCGTAGAGCACGTCCGGCGCCTCCGGGTCCACGGCCACCGCCGTCGCCCCGGCCGCGCCCTGCCGCACCCCCGCGACCTCCTGCAGCTCACCGCCGGGCAGCCTGCGCACCACGCTGTCCCCGGTGTGCGTGGCGATCCACAGCGCCCCGTCGTCGGTGGCGGCCAGGTCGTCCCCGCACACCCCGGTGGCCACGACCTCCACCTCGGCGGCCGGGTTCGCCGCGTCCACCGGGCAGCGCAGCAGCAGCCCGCGGTCGGTGCTGGTCAGGTGCACCGGCCCGGCGTGCACCGAGACGCCGTTGACGCCGGGGAACGGCGAGCGGGGGTCCTGCCTGGCGAGCAGCTCGTGGTGCAGCCACACCCGCGCGCGCCCGCTCCCAGGGTCGACGGCGAACACC
>NZ_JBQGCX010001288.1:0-2012 GCF_052038725.1 Actinosynnema sp. | reverse complement strand
GGGGGCGGGGGCCGGCGCGCGCCCGGGCCGGGGGGGGGGGGCCCCCGCCCGCCCAGCTCGCGGCAGGCCGGGTGTGGGCGCGGCGGGGCGTTCCCGACCGGCGCGCCCGCCAGGGCGGGCTCAGGTCAGGTACAGCGCGATCGCCACGCACGTCGCGAACACCACGATCGTCCACCGCAGCACCTCCTGCGGGAGCTTGCGGGCGATCCGGGCGCCGACGTAGCCGCCGATGACGGTCGCCGGGGCGAGGACCGCCACGGCCAGCCAGTTCACCGGGCCGAAAGCGCTGTACAGCAGGACCGTCGTGATGCCGACCACGGCCGCGAAGACGTTGCGCAGCGCGCTGATCCTGCGCAGCGGCTCGTCCAGCACGAGCGAGACCGCGGCGAGCACGAGCACGCCCATGCCCGCGTTGAAGTAACCGCCGTAAACACCGCACAGGAAGAACACCACCTGCAGCTGGATCGCGGTTTTGCGCGGGGTGTTGTCCTTCGGGTTGCCCGCGAGGGCTTTCAGGCGCTTCTGGAACGCCATCATCATCGCCGCCGTCAGCACCAGGAACGGCACGACGGCCTCGAAAACGGCGCGCGGGGTGAACAGGAGCAGGGAGCTGCCGCACAGGGCGCCGACGACGATGGTCGGCACCACCGCCAGCATCCGCCTGCCCTGGCCGACCAGGTCGGGGCGGCTCGCGACGGCGCTGGAGGCGTAGCCGGGGGCCACCGAGAGGGCGTTCGTGACGTTCGCCGCGACGCCCGGCAGGCCCATGGCCACCAGCAGCGGGAACGTGATCAGCGAGCCGCCGCCCGCGATCGCGTTGATCCCGCCCGCGACCAGTCCGCCCCCGAACAGGGCGAACGCCTCCCACAGCTGCACCGCGCCTCACCCTCCACCACCGGCCTCGGCGCGGCAGCGCGCCGGGACCGGGAAACCTCTCGGACCAATCACCGCCGACCATGATGAAATGCCCGGTTCCGGAACATCAACCGGGTGTGACAGTTCTCTCCGGCGACGATTCCGACATCGCGGGCGAAAAGGCTCGCGGATATCACGCGGGTGGGCCGGGTCTCAATTTTCGAGTGGTGCGGGCGCGCATTTTCCGCCGTCCGGAGCGGGGCGCGCGGTCGCGGGGTGACGGAGCGGAGTCGGGGGTGGGGGCGCACGGCGGACACCCTGTCCGCCCGACCGCGCCACCGCCATCGAACGTCGCAACGAGCACCGGAGCACTGGTCACGCAGAGGCGCAAAACTGCGGACACATGCATAAGCCGTTGATGCGAACAGGTGGCGAGTTCGCCCGTTCGGGCCTAGGCGGACACGAAACGTGCTGACTACGGTCCGTTGTTCACCCCGCACTTGGAGGCTCGCGACGATGTCGCCGAAGAGCGTTGGCACGATCATGAAGCACCGGCACGAGAGGGTCGTGATCCTCAAGACCGGGTTGCGCGTCCACGGCGCGGAGGCCGTGACGATCGCCCGGCTCAGCACCACCAAGCCCGCCGACAGCGTGCCCTGCGTGGAGGCCCCGACCTGGTACGACGGCTACTGGGTGCGGCTCGACCAGGTCAGCACGGTCAAGTCCACCGAGCTGATCAGCGCCTGGACCGGTCCCGGCAAGCTGCCCGCGGAGCCGCTGGCGTCCGCGATCGCCCGCCTGGACGAGGAGGACGGGGAGGGCTGACCCCCGCTCACCCCACCGCCGCCAGGAGCAGCAGCTTCTCGTAGCTCTCGCTGCCCGGCTCCGCGGTGAACACCAGCAGCGTCTGCGCCTGCTCCGGGTCCACCAGGGTCTGGCACCGCAGCTCCAGCAGCCCCAACTCGCGGTGCGCGAACCGCTTCACCCCCGGATACCCCTCCCCCACCCGGTGCTCGGCCCACACCCGCGCGAACTCCGGGCTCCGCGCCAGCAGCGCGTCCCGGATCTCCAGCGCCCTGGGCTCCCCCGCGCTGCACGCCTGCCGGAACTGCGCCGCGTACCCCCGGCTGTGCAGCGCGTGGTCCTCCTCCGGGTGA
>NZ_JBQGCX010001287.1:0-2300 GCF_052038725.1 Actinosynnema sp. | reverse complement strand
GCTCGTGCCGCTGTCGGCCCGGATCCCCGCCGTGCAGCTGGGTTTCCCGGTCGCGTCGGCGCTCGGGCACCGCGCGGGCCGGGTGGTCGTGGCGCTGCTGCTGTGCGCGGTCGTGCTGGCGTCGGTCGCCGCGTCCGCCGTGGGCCCGGTCGGGTTCGTGGCGCTGGTCGCCCCGCACCTGGCCCGCCTGTCCTGCGCCGCGCCACGTCCCCCGCTGGCCGCGTCCGCCGCGCTCGGCGCCGGGCTGCTGCTCGCGGCGGACCTGGTGGCGCGCACGGCTTTCGCGCCGATCACGGTCCCCGCGGGCGCGGTGACCGCGGTGGTCGGCGCGCCCTTCCTCGTGTGGTTGCTGGTCCGTTCCCGGAGGTTCCCGTCATGAGCACGACGCTGCGCGCCGAGGACCTGGTGGTGCGCTTCGGCGACCACGCGGCCGTGGACGGGGTCGGGCTGACCGTGCCGACCGGGTCGGTGACCGCGGTCGTGGGGCCCAACGGGTGCGGCAAGTCCACCCTGCTGCGCGCGCTCTCCCGGTTGCTGCCTGCGGATTCCGGCCGGGTGCTGCTGGACGGCGAGGACGTGCGCCGCACTGCGCCGCGCGCGTTCGCCCGCAAGGTCGCCCTGCTGCCGCAGGAACCGCAGGCGCCCGACGGGCTGACCGTGGTGGACCTGGTGACGCGCGGCCGGGACCCGCACCGCCGCTGGTACGACCAGTGGTCGAGGCCGGACGAGGAGGTCGTGCTGGACGCGTTGCGCCGCACGGGTTTGGCGGAGCTGGCGGACCGGCCGCTGCACACCCTGTCCGGCGGGCAGCGGCAGCGGGCGTGGATCGCGCTGGCGCTGGCGCAGCGCACCGACGTGCTGCTGCTGGACGAGCCGACGAACCACCTGGACGTGGCGCACCAGCTGGACGTGCTGGACGCGGTGACCTCGTTGCGGGGCTTGACGGTGGTGATGGTCCTGCACGACCTGGGACTGGCCGCCCGGTACGCCGAGCACGTGGTGGCGATGCGCGACGGCCGGGTCGTGGCGTCCGGTCCGGTGGCGCGGGTGCTGACGCCCGCGCTGCTGCGGGAGGTGTTCGACGTGGAGTGCGGCGTGCTGACCGACCCGGAGACCGGGCGGCCGGTGGTGGTGCCGAGGCGGGTGGTGCGCTGACTAGGGTTGGCCGCGTCGAGGCGAGGAGGCCGGGGTGGCGGGGCGCGGCAGGCGCGAGGGCGGCCGGATCGGCGGTCCGACCAGCGTCACGGACCTGGCGGCGACGGAGCTGAGGGCGCGCGTCCTCACCGGGCGGCTGGCGCTGGGGCAGCACCTGGTGGAGCAGGCGGTGGCCGACGACGTCGGGGTGAGCCGGGCCGCGCTGCGCGAGGCGCTGCGCGTGCTGGAGCGCGACGGCCTGGTCGAGCACGTGCCGCGCGCGGGGTGGCGGGTGGTGACGCTGACGCTGCGGGACGCGCACGAGATCGTGGTGCTGCGCGAGCACCTGGAGGAGCTGGCGGTGGACGCGGGCGTTCCCGCCCGCCCGGCGCCGCTGGCCCGCCTGGACGCGGCGGTGCGCCGCATGGAGGCGGCGGCCGACGCGGCCGACGGCGCCCCGGCGGCCCTGGACGGCCTGGAGTTCCACCGGGCGTTCATCGGCCTGCCGGACAACCGGAGGCTGACCGCCGCGTTCGAGACGATCGCGCACCCGCTGGGCGTGCTGATGAGCCTGAACCGGGGCGCGCACGAGGAGGTGGAGACGTTGCACGAGCTGGCGGCGCGGCACCGGCGGTTGTGCGACCTGGTGGCGGCGGGGGCGCCGGGGGAGGTGCGGCGGGAGCTGCGGTCGCACCCGACGACGGCGTTCCTGGGCCGGGCGGACCTGTCGGCGGACGGGGCGGGGCCGGAGGCGCTGGCGTGGGCGGCGGAGCGGATGGGGCGCTGAAGCTGGTGCGCTGCCGGGTGCTCCGGCCGCTCTTGACCTGGAGCTAACTCGAAGTCCTAGGTTCTCCCTCGCTGGTTCTCCCCACGGCGAGAGGTGTTCCGCACATGCCCACCACCAGTTCTGGTTGCTGCGCAACCTCTCCCCGGCGGACCTCTCCCCGGAGGGCGCCCCCATGACCGTGCCCGAACTGCGGACCGCGACGGCGACCTACCTGCGCGAGCGCATCCACGAGGGTGTCGAGGACGCGGACCCCGTGGCGGCGCGGGGGGTGCTGCAACGGATGATCCAGAACGTCTCCTGACACCCGGTCCCCGCTGCCCGTCCTGGGGGTCGGGCAGCGGGGAACCCCGCTACCGCTCTCGCGGAAGGCCCAGCCCGC
>NZ_JBQGCX010001286.1:0-4484 GCF_052038725.1 Actinosynnema sp. | reverse complement strand
GCGCTCGCCCCGCAGCCCGCGAGGCGGTCGGTTTGCAGCCCGCGTGGCGGTCGGTTTGCGGGCTGCGAGTGCGGTTGGCTTGCGGGTTGCGAGGCTGCTGGGGGTGGGGTGCGGTGGTTGGGTGGGCTGCTGTGGAACGAGGGCTTGGGTGGCCCGTCAGGTGGAAGGTGGTGATGCCCCGTGGTGCAGGCCCGTCGTGAGCGCTATCGCGCCGAGACGCGGGAAGAGGCCAAGCGGATCGCGTTGGAGCAGCTTGCCGCGTTGGGCGTCGAGGGGGTGTCGGTCAACGCCATCGCCAAGCGGATGGGGATCACGGGGCCTGCGCTTTACCGGTACTTCAGCAGTCGTGAGGAACTGCTGACGGACCTCATCCGGGACGCGTACGCGGATGTTGCCGCGCTTGCGGACGCTGCGGTCGCCGCCACCGCCGAGTTGGGCGGTGCGGCGCGGTTTCGGCACTTCGCGGGGGAGTTGCGGAAGTGGGCGTTGGCGCAGCCGCACCGGTATCTGCTGCTGTACGGGACGCCGGTTCCGGGGTACCGGGCGCCTGAGGACACGGTGGTCACCGCGCACCGGGCCATGAGCGCGTTCCTGCTGGTTTTCCGGCAGGTGCACGGTGAGCGGAGCGTGAAAAACGTGGGGAGTGCGACCGTCGACCGGGTGCGGGCCGATGGGGTGAGCGGGGCTGGGGAGGCCGAATTGGACGTCCAGCTGGCGAGCTGGGTCGCGGCTCGGGGGGGAGGGGAGATGCCCCCTTCCGTGCCGTTGACCGCGTTGCGGGCCTGGACCCGGCTGCACGGGGTGCTCAGCCTGGAGGTCTCCGGGCAGTTCGGGTTGATGGGGTTCGACCCGGCCCTGCTGTACGGGGCCGAGGTCGAGTCGCTGGTCTCCGGCGGCTAGTCGCCGGGCCTGGGGCGGACCAGGCAGTCCGGGCCGGGGTAGACCAGGCCCTCGTGGCCGTCGTCGAAGCGGACCAGGTAGGGCGGAGTCCCCTCGGGACCCCGCACCTCCACGATCTCGCCGATCCGCTCCTGGATACCGACCACGTGCCCCTGGACCTGAAGTTCGTCGCCCACTGTCGCGTGCATCCGCCCACCTCCGGCGCGATCCGATCGGACAGCTCCCGAAAGTACCGCCAAGTGCAAGATCGTGCTGGTCAGGGGCGCGCGGGCGGACGTGCGGTCACGCGCAGGCGGACGTCAGCCTGGCCACCCGGTCCAGCTTCTCCTGCGACCACTCGGCGATCGACGACGGGCTCAGGTCCTCCAGGGTGACCTGGTCCATGGTCGTGGAGACGCCCTCGATGGCCTCGCGCAGCGTAGTGTCGGCGGACTTGTCGGCCAGCGCCCCCAGCTCCTCGGCCTTCTTCTGCGTCTCCTCCAGCGCCCTCTGCGGGTCGGTCGCGTCCGGGGTGAACCCGGCCAGCGCCAGCGCCTCGGTGCACAGCGACACCTTGTCCAGCGCCTGGCTCGCGTCGTTCACGGCCTCGTTGGCCTGCTGCACGCTCTCGCAGGCCGACAGCGACCCGACCACGCCGAGCGCCAGCAGGAACGTCACGGCGGTGCGTCGTGCGCGCATGGTGGTACCCCGTCTCCGGCTCGTCCGTTTCGTCCGACTCTACCGGCGCGCGTAGAGCCGCCGGACCACTTCTCCGATCTCCGGCTCCTCCACGACCAGGTCGAGCACCTCGGCGCGGGTCCCCCCCGGGGCGATCAGCGCCGCCGCCGTGGTGTCGGCGCGCCGGAACGCCAGCCGCTGCCGCAGCCCGCCCTGCTCGACCGACACCGACGCCACGCCGGGCAGCCCGGCCAGGTCGGCGGGCGCGGCGAGCTCCACGACCAGCACCCGCTCCGGGCTGACCTCGTGCCGCAGGTACTTCAGCGGGCCGTCGGCGAGCACCGTGCCCCGGTCGATCACGACCAGGCGGTGGCACAGGCGCTCTATGTCGTCCAGGTCGTGCGTGGTCAGCAGGAGCGTCGTGCCGCGCTTGGCGTTCAGCTCGGCCAGGAACTCGCGCAGCCGCTCCTTCGACTCCAGGTCCAGCCCGATCGTCGGCTCGTCCAGCACCAGCAGCTCCGGGTCGTGCAGCAGCGCGGCGGTGATCTCGCCGCGCATCCGCTGCCCGAGCGAGAGCTGCCGCACCGGCGTGTCCAGGAACGGGCCGAGGTCCAGCAGGTCGGCGCACTCGGCCAGCCTGCGCGCGTAGCTGCGCGCGTCCACCCGGTAGATGGCGCGCAGCAGCTCGAAGCTGTCCACGAGGGGCAGGTCCCACCACAGCTGGGTGCGCTGGCCGAACACCACGCCCAGCCGCCTGGCCACCTCGCGCCTGCTCCTGGTCGGGTCCAGGCCGGACACCAGCACCCGGCCGGACGTCGGCACCAGGATGCCGGTGATCATCTTGATGGTGGTGGACTTGCCCGCCCCGTTGGGCCCGACGTAGCCGACGGCCTCGCCCTCGGCGATGTCGAAGCTGACCCCGGCGACGGCGGTGACGACCCGCCGCTCCCGCCGGAACCGGCCGATCTTGCGGGAGAGCGTGAACTCCCGGCACAGCTCGCGCGCCTCGATCATGATCCTGTCCCCCGGTAGTGGCGGACCGCGAAGCGCCACACCAGCCCGGCTGCGCTGGCGCTCGCGACCGCGATCAGCGGTGAGATCCAGCCGAGCCAACCGGGACCGCCCAGCGGGTCGGGGCGGCCCAGCAGCGCCAGGGCCGGGTAGTACGCGATGAACGCGAACGGCAGCGCGAACGCCATCACCCTGCGCAGCGCGAGGCCGTAGATGGTGATCGGGTAGGCGGCGAACGCATTGCCGCCGTGCGTGACGGTGTTCGCGACCTCCTGGCCCTCGACGAACCAGAACGACACGGCGCTCGCCGCGACCCACACCGAACCGAAGATCACCGCGCCGCACAGCGGGGTGGTGACGGCCAGCAGCAGGAGCCACGGCGTCCAGTCGATGTCGTTGTGCAGCAGCGCGTACACCGTCACCCCCACGCCGCTCGCGACCCGGCCGAGCCTGCGCAGCCGGATGTCGGACACCATCAGCTGCGGCAGCGTGCCCAGCGGTCTGGTGAGCAGCGCGTCGAACGTGCCGTCCCGCAGGTAGACCGGCAGCTCGTCGAGCTGGCCCGCGGTCAGGTCGGCGATGCCGAAGGCGGTGCTGGACAGGGCGTAGACCAGCAGCACCTCGTGCACGCTGAACCCGCCGAGGTCGGTGATCCTGGTGAACAGCACCAGGATCACGACCAGCTCGACCAGCTGCCCGCCCGCCTGGGCGACGCACTCCAGCGCGAACGAGACCCGGTAGGACATCTGCCCGCGCAGCCGGGCGCCCACGAGCCTCGGGTAGATCGGCTCAGCCACCCTGCACCACCACCCGGTGCACGGCGGTGTGCAGCACCAGGTGGCCCAGCGCGCTCGTGCCGATCGCGGACACGACCTGGTGGCTCAGCAGCAGCCACGGCGACCCGACGCCGAGGAACACGTCGACGGGGGCCTGGAGGATCGCCGGGAACGGGGTCGACCACAGCAGGTCCCTGCCCCACTCGGGCAGGAAGGCCAGCGGGACGGCCAGGCCGGACAGCAGCGGGATGACCACGCCGTAGACGCTGAGCAGGCCGCGGTTGTCCAGCAGCCAGAACGCGGTGCAGTTGATCATGAATCGGATGTTGAAGCTCACCACCAGGCCCAGCACCGCGCTGACCCCGAACACCGGCAGGAGTTCCGGGGCGGGCCAGCGGAACGGGAAGAACAGCGCGCCCACCGCGACCGGCGGCAGCAGCCTGGCCAGCGCGGCGTGGCAGGCCCGGCCGACGTCCTGGGCGAACAGCGCCGCCTGCAGGTGCCACGGGCGGTACAGGTCGACCACGATGTTGCCGGTGCGGATCCGGTCGGAGAGCGTGCTGTCGCCCCACAGGACCACGAACGCCATCAGGCCCTGCCCGAGCCACACGTACGTCGTGGTCGCCGTCGTGTCGTAGCCCCCGCCGTGGCCGACAGGGGCGATGGCCGCCGTGAGCACGGCGGTTCTGAGCAGGCCGAACATCACGTTCGCGGCGATTCCCGCGAAGGTCGCTCGCCGGTAGGTGGAGTAGCGGCGGAAACCGGCCAGCGCTAATCGGGCGTAAGCGCGCACCCTCATGACCCTATGCACTCGCCGGCCCCCTTTGGGGTGGAACAGCCGCCGCTTGCTCCGAACCGGGGACGTGATTGGTGGTATCTGTGAAAAGCCTTGCGAGAGACGGGTGAGGGTGCCTGTGCGGGCTGGGTGAACCGCCGCGTCACCCGCCGAGGCTAAGGGTGGGTGGTGGCGGGCTGTGAACTTGGGCAGGGGGTGCCCACTGACGGGTGAAACCCGTGCGGGTGAGGCGCTGGTGGGAAGTTGTAGCCCGGCCCCGGGTCGGTGGGGGGGCGCTCCCCCCCCCCAACCCGGCCCGCGCGCCGACCGCCCCCCCGGCCCCCCCCCCACCCCCCCCCCGGCGC
>NZ_JBQGCX010001285.1:0-1725 GCF_052038725.1 Actinosynnema sp. | reverse complement strand
TCACCGGCCCGATCAGCACCTGCTCCCGCAGGTCCAGGAACCGCATCAGCACCCGGTCCCGCATCGCCCGCGCCTGCTCGGTCGCCCGCTCCACCGTCGTGCGCCCCTGCTCGGCCAGCACCTCCACCACCCCGCACCCGGTGTGCAGGTCCGTGTCCCACCCGGTCACCAGGACCGCCATCTCGCTCAGCGCCCGCACCGGCGGCGAGTCGGCCTCGTGCGCGGGCACCTCCTCGCCGACCGCGATCTCCAGCAGCGCCGCCGTCGGCGCGCCCGACGCCGCGTTGAGCCGCATCATCACGTGGTCGTCCAGGCTCGGCGCGAGCCCCATCGAGTCCAGCGACGCCTGCCACGCCGCCGTGAACAGCCACGCCCGGTGCGCGTCCGCGAACCGCCGCGCCTGCTGGCCGGTCGCGCAGCCGTGCATGGCCAGCGCGATGTCCTGCAGCGCCAGCGCGAACCGGTCCTCGGCGACCGCGTGCCACGGCACCACCAGCGCCCGCTGCACCTCGCCCGCCGCGGTCATGAAGTCCTCGTCGCCGCCCCGCTCGCGCAGGAACAGGTGCGCCCAGCACGCCCACCGCACCGCCACCTGCATCGGCTCGTCGTCGGCCTCCGGGGCGGCGCGGGCGAAGAACTCGGCGACGTTGAGCCGCACCACCTCCTCCCGCAGCCTCGGGTCCGCGCCCAGCCCCACCCGGTCCAGCCACTCGACGGCCCGCGCCTCGGTCACCCCCACGTGCGGGTTGATCGCAGGCTCGACGGGGCAGTAGAAGCCGCTCACGCCGCACTCCTGTCCAGGAAGCGCTCCACGCCCTCGGCGATGCCCGCCGCGTCCAGGCCGTGCAGTCGCAGGATGTCCGACCGGGACCCGTGCGCCAGGAACTCCGGCGGCAGCCCGAGCACCCGCACCCGGCGGCTCAGCCCCGCCTCGCGCAGCGCCGCCGCCACCGCCTCCCCGACCCCGCCCGCGCGCACCCCGTCCTCCGCGCACACCACCACCCGGTGCTCGGCGGCCAGCGCGATCAGCGACGGGTCCACCGGCAGCACCCACCCCGGATCGCACACCGTCACCCCGATGCCCTGCCCGCCCAGCCCGACCGCCGCCGCCACGCCCTGCGCCGCCAGGCTCCCCACGGTCACCAGCAGCGCGTCCCGCCGCGAGGCGCTGTGCAGCACCTCCACCCCGCCCACCCGCGACACCGCGTCCAGGTCCACCCCCACCGGCCCCTGCGGGAAGCGCAGCGCGGTCGGCCCGTCCCGGTCCACGGCCTGCTCCAGCAGCTCCCGCAACCGGGTCGCGTCGCGCGGCGCGGCCACCCGCAGCCCCGGCACGCCGCGCAGCAGCGCCAGGTCCCACGCCCCGTGCTGGCTCGGCCCGTCCTCGCCGGTGATCCCGGCCCGGCCCAGCACCAGCGCCACCGGCAGCCGGTGCAGCGCCACGTCCATCAGCACCTGGTCGAGCGCGCGCGGCAGGAACGTCGACGACAGCGCCACCACCGGCCGCAGCCCGCCCATCGCCAGCCCGGCCGCGCAGGTCACCGCGTGCTGCTCGGCGATGCCGGTGTCGAGCACCCGGTCGGGGAAGCGGCGGGCGAACGGGCCCAGGCCCGTCTGCTCCAGCATCGCCGCGGTCAGGCAGAACAGGTCGGGGCGCGTCCCGCCCAGCGCCACCAGGTGCTCGCCGAGCACGGCCGTCCACTCCGGACCGCCCGGCAGCGACGG
>NZ_JBQGCX010001284.1:0-9514 GCF_052038725.1 Actinosynnema sp. | reverse complement strand
CCGGCGGTCAACCGGGCGGTGGGACACCGGGGACGCCGGGGCAGCCGGGCGGACCGACCAGGCCGACCAGACCGACCCGCTGAGCGAGGTCGACCGACGGGAGGAGCGGCGCCGCGAGATCCTCGGGGCGCCGCTCCTCCGCTCGTGGGGCGGGAATCCCGGTCCCGGAGGGCCGGGAGGCGCTCAGGCGCTCAGGCGGGCCTTCACGGCGGCGGCCACCCGGCCGCCCTCGGCGCGGCCGGCGACCTTCGCGTTGGCCGCCTTCATGACGAGGCCCATCTGCTTCAGGCCCGGCTGCTCGCCGCCCTGCGCCAGCTCGGCGACGGCCTCGTCGACGAGCGCGGCCAGCTCGGCGTCGTCGAGCTGCTTCGGGAGGTAGGTCTCCAGGATCGCCATCTCCTGGCGCTCCAGCTCGGCCTTCTCGTCCCGGCCCGCGTTCGCGAAGGCCTCGGCGGCCTCGCGGCGCTTCTTCACCTCGCGGCCGAGGACCTTGAGGACCTCGTCGTCGGTGAGCTCGCGCGCCGCCTTGCCCGAGACCTCCTCGTTGGTCACCGCGGTCAGCGCCATCCGCAGCGCGCCCGCCGTGACCGACTCCCTGTTCTTCATGGCGCCGGTCAGATCGGACTGCAACCGCGCCTTGAGCTGTGCCATGCGGGCAAACCTACCGGGCACCGCGTCGAGCCCCGAATCATTTGACCGCCTACCCTCGGGGAGGTGAACACGTTCGGCCGATCCCTGCTCGCCACGACCGCACTCGGAACCGCGGCCCTCGCCTACGCGGCCGGCATCGAGCGCAGGCACTGGACACTGCGGCGCGCCACGATCCCGGTGCTGGCCCCCGGTTCGGCGCCCCTGAAGGTGCTGCACCTCTCGGACCTGCACATGACCCCGAACCAGACCTCGAAGCAGCGCTGGGTCGCCGGGCTCGCCGAGCTGGAGCCCGACTTCGTCGTCAACACCGGCGACAACCTCGCGCACCCGCAGGCCGTCCCCGGCGTCATCCGCGCGCTCGGTCCGCTGCTGGACTTCCCCGGCGTGTTCGTGTTCGGCAGCAACGACTACTACGCGCCGCGCCCGAAGAACCCGGCGCGCTACCTGCTGCCGTCCGCGAAGACGAAGCGCATCCACGGGCTCGACCTGCCGTGGCGCGACCTGCGCGCCGCCATGGTGGAGCGCGGCTGGATCGACCTGACCCACGTGCGGACCTCGTTCGAGGCGGGCGGTCAGCGGATCGTCGCCGCCGGGCTGGACGACCCGCACCTCAAGCGCGACCGGTACTCCGAGATCGCGGGCGCGCCCGGCAAGGGCGCGCTGCGGCTGGGCGTCACGCACTCGCCGGAGCCGAGGGTGCTGGACCCGTTCGCCGCCGACGGCTACGACCTGGTGCTCGCGGGCCACACGCACGGCGGGCAGCTGCGCATCCCCGGCTACGGGGCGCTGGTGACCAACTGCGACCTCGACCGCGGCCGGGCCCGCGGCGTGTCCCGGTGGGGCGCGCACATGTGGTTGAACGTCTCCGCGGGCCTCGGAACCTCGCCCTACGCGCCGGTCCGCTTCGCCTGCCCGCCGGAGGCCAGCCTGCTCACCCTCGTCCCCCGCGACGTCGACGCTGGTCAGAGCGACGACGAAGCGAAGAGGGATACCGATTTCCGAGTTCGTGGGAACGTGCGGTAGAGTTCACCTCGTTCGGCCCACCGGGGTGTGGCGCAGTTTGGTAGCGCGCTTCGTTCGGGACGAAGAGGTCGCAGGTTCAAATCCTGTCACCCCGACCAGTTCAGGCCGGGAGCTTCTCACGAAGCTCCCGGCCTGAACTGCTTTCCGGGCCCGTTTTCCCTCGGCGGCCCCGACCATTCCCGGCGTGACCTTCGTCTCACCGCCCCCGTGTTGTTCGCGCTCGTCCGACGACGGCCCCGCGCGTTCCCGGAACCCGTTCGCCCGCGACCCCGGAAAAGCGGTCGGGGCCCGTCCCCCCGGACGAACCCCGACCTCCTCCGGAACGGCGCGGCGGCCCCCGCTCCCCCCTCCGCCGCGTTCCCCCGCGTTCCGGCCCCCCTTCTGCGGGCGGCGCCCCCACCGCCCGGCCGCGTGGCCTACGCCATGTCGCGGTTGCGAGCCGTGCGCTCCCCCATGGTCTTTCCCCCTCGGTTTCCCAGTGGTGTTTCCGACGCCTCCGAAGGTATTCGCACCGCGCCCTTTCCAGCCACTCGATTTCCCGCCTCGCCACGCTCTCGCCAACCCGCCCGGTTGGCGAATCCGTGGCGAAAAGCGGCGGCGTGGCGAGTTCTCGGCGAATCGCCAGGTCGGGTGCCTAATCTGTCGCGCGTGGACCAGGTCAAGCGCGCGATCGACCGGGCGTGCTCGCTGCACAAGTCGACCGGGGTTCGGCGGACCGGGCTGGACCGGGCGCTGGGGTCGGAACTGCGAGCGCTGTGGGGCGTCGGGGCCTCCGACCCGCCCGACCGGGTCAGGGCGAAAACGGTGCTCCAGCTGGAGCGGGTGTTCGGCGGGCTGGACCCGGTGGTGGCGGCCGTGGCGCGGGGGTGGTTCAACACCTCGCTGGACCCGGCCTGGTGGGGGCTGAACCTGACCTCGCGCAAGCGGCGGCTGCGCGACGGGCTGGACCTGTCGCAGCGCACCCTGGAGCGCCGGTTCGGCGACGAGGCTCAGCCCGCGCTGATCGCGTCGCTGCGGGCCGGACCTGCGCCTGTGCCGCCCGCGGACGTGCTGGCCCGGCTGGACGCGGAGCGGCGCGCGGTGGCGGGCGACCCGCCGGACGACGGGGCCGACGAGCGGATCGGGCGCTTCCGCGAACCGGTCTCCCCGCTGGAGCAGGCGCTGCGGTTCGCGCGCGAGGAGCCGCTGCACGGGCTGCGGGACCGGGAAGGGCGCCCGGTCGTGCTGGACGCCGGGGAGCACGGGGCGTGGATGCCGGTGTTCAGCACGCGCGCCCGGTTGCGGGAGTACCTGCCGGCGAACCCGGCGTTCGGCGGGTTCGCGTTCACCAGCACGGGTCCGAAACTCGCCGCGGAACTCATCGCGCGGCATCCGGGAACGGGGCTCGCGGTGAATCCGGTGGCCGATCCCGAGGGGGACCTGAGGAGAACATTCACCCTTCTCCCGGAACAGGTCGGAGAACTCCTCGCGATTCGCCGCCCACCCGGTGAAAACCGCGCCGGATAACTTCGACTGCCGCTACAGTCCGTCGGATGAGCGGTTTCGCGGTGGACACTCGTGAACTGCGCGGCGCGGCGGGATCGGTGCGCGCGGAGGTGGCCGAACTGGTGGGGAGCCCGGCGCTCAGGTACCGGGCGGACCCGACCAGGCTCGGGCACGAGGGGCTGGGGGCGGCGCTGGCCGGGTTCGACGACGCCGCGCGGGTCGGGATCGCCGCGCTCGCGTCGGACGCCTCGGAGCTGGCGCGGCGGTTGGAGGAGACTGCGGCGGCCTACGCGGACGCGGACGTCGAGGCGGCGCGGCGCTCGGACGAGCACGGGTAGCCGCGCGTGCCGGCGGACGAGGGGGAGCCGATCGCGGGCAGCGCGTCGGTGCTGGAGAACGAGGTCGTGCGGTTGCGGCACGTCGCGGGCGCGCTGGACGAGGTCGCGGGGGCGGTGTCCCGTGCGCGGGCCGACGAGTGGAGCGGTCGGGCGCGGGAGGGGTACGACGGGGCGCGCGGGCGGCTGCGGGAGCGGTGCCTGCGCGCGGCGGAGGAGTTCACCAGGGCGGCGCGGGCGGTCGACGGGTACCGGGCGGTGCTGCTGGAGCTCCAGCCGAGGGCGCGGTGGGCGGTCGAGGAGGCGCGGGGGCGGGGGCCCGAGGCCGAGGCGGTCGCCGAGGAGCGGGTGGACCGGTGGCGGCGGCAGCTGGGGCGGGCCGGTGACGAGGCAGCGGCGGCGGTGCGGGACGCGATGCGCCGGATGGGTGACCTGGGCGGGGTCTTCGCCCGGCCCGAGGTTGCTCCGATCGCCGCGCCGCGCGCGCCCGAGCGCAGGAGCGCGCCGGTGGCGCGACCGGACCTCGGGGACGGCCCGACGTACGAGCCGAGGCTCCGCGAGCTGAACAGGGCGCTGGTGGCGGCGTTCGCCGGGCTTCCGTGAACGGATCTTCACCCGATTACACACAGTACCCTCTTTAGGGTGAACCTTTAATATTGAACTGACTCTGCGTAACAGCAAGGCGGGTCGGAGCGAAAAACGAGACACGCGCGTCGCACAACCGCACCCGCTCCTGCGAGGAGTAGCAATGAGCACCGCCGCACAGTCAGGCCCGCACGCCGAGCACCGCGACCCGACCTCCGAACCCCCGGTCCCCGCAGCGCCGGTCTCCGCAGCGCCGATCCCCGCAGCGCCACCCCGGACTTCCGCGACCGCGGGTCTGGGGAGCGTCGTCCTCGCGCTGGCCGTGGTGGGCGCGGCGTTCCTGGTGGCGGACCTGACCTCCCCGGTCTTCGGGGCGGCGACGGGGGCGCTGCTGCTGCTCGGCGCGGCGGCGGTCCGCGCGCTGCGCAGGGCGGGGAGGACGGCGGACCGCATCTTCGCCGAGGAACTCCCCCCGCCGGGAACCAGGCCGGCCACCCTCCCCGGCCCGCGCACCCCGTCGGACGCCCGCCACGAGCCGACCACCCGCCGCTCCACCCCCGCCTCCCGCCGCAGGCCTGGCCGGGTCAGGCGCCCCCACCGAGCGGCGGGCCGGAACGGCCGCTGAACGCCCCCGCACCGCCGGGAACCCCCAAGACCACCCCGGTGGGCCGCCTCACGCGGACGGAGGCGGCCACCGGGCTCCTGGACGGCGGGACGCGGGGCCGGGGGACGGGGACGTCGGGCGGCGAGAGCCGGGTGCGGCGGACAGCCGCCGCTTCCCCGGCGGCGAGGGCCCGCCCCCGTTCCAGCCCGGCGTCTCCCCGAAGCCCCTCCTGCCCCGAAGGGGTGGTGGGCGGGGGAACCGGCTTCCCGCGTCGTCATCGGCCGCGCACAGTGCGGCCGTGGACCCCGCGACCCCGCCCCGGCACCCCGCCCCCGACCACCGCGCCGAGCTGCGCCGCGCCTACGCCACCGGCGAGCTCGCCGAGCTCCCCGTGTTCGCGGGCGGCTTCATCAACTTCGGCTTCTGGCGGGGCGTGCCCCTCGACGGCCCGCTGTCCGCCGAGGACCGCGTCGCCTCCCAGGCCGCCCTCTACGACCTCGTGCTCGACGCCCTCTCCCCCACCGGCCGCAGCACCCTGGAGGTCGGGTGCGGGCAGGGGGTGGGCACCCTGCGGGTGCTGCTCCGGTCGCCCTCCCGGTGCGCCGGGGTCGACCAGGAGCCCGAGCAGGTCGAGCGGGCCCGCGCGGCGGCGCCCGAGGGGGAGTTCGCGGTCGGGTCGGCGGGGGCGCTGCCGTTCGGGGACGGCGAGTTCGAGCGCCTGCTGTCGGTGGAGGCCGCGCAGCACTTCGACGACCTCGGCGCGTTCGCCCGCGAGGCGGCCCGCGTGCTCTCCCCCGGTGGCAGGCTGGCCGTCGCCACGTTCTTCGCCGCCGACGCCTCCGCCGCGCCCGAGCTGTCCCGGCTGCTGGCCACGTTCGCGAGCGGCCTCGACCTGCCCCACCCGATCGGGGGCTTCCTGGACCGGCTCCGCGAGGCCGGGTTCGGCGACGTGGCGGCCACGAGCGTGGGCGGGCACGTGTGGCGCGGCCTGGACCGCTGGCTGGAGCTGGGGCCCGCGCCCGAGCGGTGGGACCGCAACTGGCTGGTCGCCGCCGAGCGGGGCCTGCTGGACTACCACCTGGTCACCGCGACGAAGCCGGCAGGATCGGGGGCGTGACGACGCACCCGACAGCTCCAGTCCCGGACCCGCTGTTCCCCGACCCCGAGGCGGAGGCCCGCTGGCGGGACCGCTTCACCGCGCCCAGGGTGAGCCTGCCCCAGTGGGCGGAGGACGCGCCGGACCGGAACCTGTACCTGTCGAACTCCAGCGGCGTGTGGGAGGTCTACGCCTGGGACCGGTCGTCCGACGAGCACCGCAAAGTCACCGACCGCCCCAACGGCACCTCGCACTGCGCGCTCAGCCCGGACGGCGAGCGGATCTGGTGGTTCTCCGACACGGACGGCGACGAGTTCGGCGTGTGGGTGACCGAGCCGTTCACCGCGACGGGTGACAAGGCCGAGCCCGCCGTCCCGGACGTCCCGGCCGCCTACCCGGCGGGCCTGGGCATCGGCGCCGAGGTCGTGGTCGTCGGCGCGTCCACCGACGACGGCACCACCGTCTACCTCTCGCGCGCGGGCGGCCCCGCCGAGGTGCTCTACCAGCACGCGAACGACGCGGGCCTGGGCGCGCTGTCCAAGGACGAGACGCTGGTCGCGATCGCGCACTCCGAGCACGGCGACAACCGGCACACCGCGCTGCGCGTGCTGACCACGGCGGGCGAGACCGCGGCGGAGAAGTGGGACGGCCCCGGCAAGGGCCTGGACGCGATCGCGTTCAGCCCGGTGCGCGGCGACAACCGGCTGCTGGTGATGCACGAGCGCCGGGGCCGCGAGGAGCTGCTGGTCTGGGACGTGGCGTCGGGTTCCGAGACCGAGGTCGTGGTGGACCTGCCCGGCGAGATCTCCGCCGACTGGTACCCGGAGGCGGACGCGCTGCTGGTGGTGCACACCTTCCGGGCGCGCAACACGCTGCACCGCTACGACCTGGCGACCGGCGCGCTGACCGCGCTGGAGACCCCGCACGGCTCGGTGGGCTCGGTCGGGGTGCGGCCGGACGGCGCGGTGGAGTACTCGTGGTCCTCGGCCGCGCGGCCCGGCGTGGTGCGGGTGCTGACCGCGTCCGGCAAGGACGAGGTGCTGCTCTCGCCCGCGGGTCACCGGCCGCCGCCGTCGGCCGAGCTGCGCGACGTGTTCGTCGGCGACGTGCACGCCCTGGTCGCCAGGCCGGAGGGCGCGCCGGACGGGCCGCTGCCGACGGTGTTCAGCCTGCACGGCGGGCCGCACGCGGCGGACGAGGACCGGTTCTCGGCGTACCGGGCGGTGTGGCTGGACGCCGGGTTCGCGGTGGTGCACGTGAACTACCGGGGCTCCACCGGGTACGGCTCGGCGTGGCGGGACGCCATCGAGGGCAGGCCGGGGCTGACCGAGCTGGAGGACGTCGCCGCGGTGCACGACTGGGCCGTGCGCGAGGGCTTCGCGGACCCGGCGAGGTGCGTGGTCAACGGCGCCTCGTGGGGCGGGTACCTGTCGCTGCTGGCGCTGGGGACGCAGCCGGAGCGCTGGGCGGCCGGGGTCGCGGGCGTGCCGGTGGCGGACTACCTGGCGGCGTACGAGGACGAGATGGAGCCGCTGCGGGCGTTCGACCGGGCGCTGTTCGGCGGGTCGCCGCAGGAGGTGCCGGAGCGGTACCGGCTGTGCTCGCCGCTGACCTACGTGGACGAGGTGCGCGCCCCGGTGCTGGTGCTGGCGGGCGAGAACGACCCGAGGTGCCCGATCCGGCAGATCGACAACTACCTGGACCGGCTCGCGGCGCGGGGCGCGGAGTACGAGGTGTACCGGTACGACGCCGGGCACGGGTCGCTGGTGGTGGCGGAGACGATCGCGCAGACCGCCGCCGAGGTCGACTTCGTGCGGCGCAGGCTGGGCTGACCGACCGGTCGGAGCGGGAACGGGCCTGCGGCCTCACCAGCCGCAGGCCCGTTCCGCGTTCGGCGCCAGGTTCTCGGCGCCAGGTTCTCGGCGCCAGGTGTGCGGCGCCCGCTCACGCCCGCCGCAGCGCGAGCCCGGTGCGCAGCGCGCCGATCGCCTCGGCGACGGCCTCCCGCCCGGACGTGCCGACGCCGAGCGCGTTGGCGAAGCCGTGGATCAGCCCGTCGTGCCTGCGCAGCACGACCGGCACGCCGCTCTCCGCGAGCCTGGCCGCGAACGCCTCGCCCTCGTCGCGCAGCGGGTCGAGCCCCGCAGTGGCCACGTAGGTCGGCGGCAGGGCGGACAGGTCCGGGGCGAGCAGCGGCGACAGCCTCGGGTCGTGGTGGGTGGACAGGTCGGGGGCGTAGTGGCCCATGAACCAGTCCATCTTGGGCCGGGTGAGGAAGAAGCCGCGCGCGAACAGGTCGCGGGAGCCGCCGGTGGCGGTGGCGTCGAGCGAGGGGTAGAGCAGCAGCAGGAACGCGGGCCGGTGGTCGGCGTCGGCGGCGCTGAGCGCGGCCGAGGCGGCGAGGTTGCCGCCCGCGCTGTCGCCGCCGAGCGCGATGCGGTCGGGGTCGGCGCCGAGCTCCCCGGCGTTGGCGACGGCGTACCGGTAGGCGGCGTCGGCGTCGTCGGCCGCGGCGGGGAACCGGTGCTCGGGGGCGAGCCGGTAGTCGACCGCCAGCACGCGCACGCCCGCGCCGACCGCGAGGTGGCGGCACAGGTCGTCGTGGGTCTCCAGGTCGCCGCTGACCCAGCCGCCGCCGTGCAGGAACACCAGCAGCGGGGAGCCGTCGGGCAGCCCCTGCGGGGTGTAGTGCCTGGCCTTGAGGTGCTCGTCGATCCGCACCTGCCTGGTGAGGACCCGGTGCAGCCTGGGGCCCTCGACGAGGGCCGCGGTGCGGCGGAGCGAGGCGCGGCTGGTGGCCGGGGACGAGGTGGACCAGCCCGTTCCGGACAGCTCCTGCATCCGCAGCAGCAGCTGGGTGTCCGGGTGGAGGGTTTGGCCGTCGACCACGCGGGGCGGTCCGGTGAGGAGTCGGCGGACCGGAGCGGGCAGGGCGAACGCGGCGCGCAACCCCGCGGCCAGCACTCCGGTGGGGACCCTGTCGGCGAGCTTCGACATGTGACCGACGCTACCTGCGGGCAGATCGCGGGGGCGAGAGGTTGGACCTCGACCTAACTGGAGGTGGCAGGATCGGGCGCATGACGGTCACCGTGGTGGGCATCGGCGGTTCGCTCCGCGCCAACTCCTCGTCCGAGCGCGCGCTGCGCCTGGTCCTGTCCGGCGCGGCGGAGACCGGCGCGCGGGTCGTGGAGGTGTCCGGCCCGGACCTGGTGCTGCCGTTCTACGACCCGACCGAGCCGACCCGCCCGGAGGCCGCCCGCAGGCTGGTGGAGGCGCTGCGCGTCGCGGACGGCGTGGTGCTGGTGTCGCCCGGCTACCACGGGACGGTGTCCGGGCTGGTCAAGAACGCCCTGGACTACGTGGAGGACCTGCGCGGGGACGAGCGCCCGTACCTGGACGGCCGGGCGGTGGGCTGCGTGGCGACCGCGATGGGCTGGCAGGCCTCGGTGACGACGCTGACCTCGCTGCGCTCGATCGTGCACGCCCTGCGCGGCTGGCCGACCCCGCTGGGGGCGTCGGTGAACACCCGCGAGGTGAAGTTCGACGAGGCGGGCGAGTGCTCCAGCGCCGAGGTGGCCGAGCAGCTGCGCACGGTCGGCAGGCAGGTGGGCGGGTTCGCCGCGAGCCGCGCGAAGCGGTGGTGACGGGAGTTCGGGAAACCGCCGGGAACGCGGGGGGGGGGCCCCCCCGCCCCCCCGGGGGGCGGCCCCCCGGGGGGGAGCACAAAATAGGGGG
>NZ_JBQGCX010001283.1:0-3652 GCF_052038725.1 Actinosynnema sp. | reverse complement strand
CGTTCCGGGTGCGGGACGCGCGCGCCGCGCTGGCCCTCAGCCCCGAGCTGCCGGTCAACCTGCCCTACTGCTTCGGCCTGCTCGCCTGGTCGCTCGACGGCCGCAACGACGTGGAGACCCCCGCCTACTACCGGCGCGGCGCCCACGAGTACTCCGACGACCAGCACACCCTCAGCGGCGCCTTCGGCCACCGCCTGCTGACCGCCGCGGGCGACCAGCTCGCCGCCGTCCTCGGCCGCATCGAGCGCGACCCGGCCCACCGCCGCGCGTTCGCCCTCGTCCTGGACCCCTCGGACAACTTCCGCGAGTCCCGCGAGTACCCGTGCGCGGTCGGCGTGCAGCTCTTCCTGCGCGACGGCAAGCTCACCTGGCTGACCGTCATGCGCGCCCAGCAGGCCCTGACCGTCCTGCCCTACGACGTGTTCCTGTTCATGCTCATGCACCAGTGGGCGGCGGCCCTGCTGGGCGTGCCGTGCGGCCCCTACATCCACCAGTCGGGCACCTTCCACTTCTACGACAACGAGATCCCGCTCGCCCGCAAGGTCGTCGAGGCCCCGCTCACCTCGGCGTCCCTGCCCGCGCTCCCCGGCGCCCCGGAGGAGGCCAGGGCCGCCGTGACCGAGCTGGTCACCGTCGAGCGCGCGCTGCGCGAGGCCGTCGCCGCGGGCGACACCGCCGCGGTGGACCGGATCGCGGGGGAGCGGTGCGTCGCCGACTTCGCCGACGTCGCCCGCGCCTGCCTGGCCACCTTCGCCTACCGCAAGCTCGGCGACACCACGACGGTCGTGGACTCCCCGGCGGCGAGCGCCGAGGTCCGCGCGGACATCGCGGGGCACTGACCGCCCGCCCGACCACCGGCCCGCCGGACCCAGGAGGGAAGACCGAAGTGGATGTCGTGGTGCGCGAGGTGATCGCGGCCGGGCCGCTGCCGCCCGTTCCGGACGTGCGGCTCACCCGACTGCTGGCCGAGCGGAGGGCCCGGTTCGCCGAGGCCGCCGGAGCCGACGGGGAGGCGGCGCTGCGCTTCCCGGTGCTGGCCGCGCTCGTGCCGGTGGCCACCAACCGGGGCGGTGAGATCGCCTACCCCGGCGACCCCATGTGCCTGTACTCGGCGCTGATCAGCACCATCCGGCGCTCGGTGGGGCGCAGGGAGTCCGGGCTCGCCGCACGGCCGCACGTGGACGACCTGTACCCGGACTGGGGCCACTACCCGGACCTGGCGTACCGGCGGGCCCAGTCCGGTCCCAGGGCCGGGCTCGCCGCCGACAACCCGACCACCGACGGCAAGGTGTTCGACCCGCGCGTCTGGGACGCCGAGGCGCGCGAGGCGTTCTCCGCGCAGCTGGTCGCGCTGCGCCCCAAGGTCCTGCTGCTCAGCGCGGTGTCGGCGGCGCACCGGTACGCGCTGGAGATGGCCGAGACCGCCAAGCGCCTGGTCCCGGGGTGCCTGGTGGTGCTCGGCGGCAGGCACGCCGACGAGACCGTCCGCGTCGACAAGCGCTCCGGCCTGGTCCAGCTGTCGTGGAGCAGCACCGCGCAGGTGCAGCTCGACGGCCGCCACGAGCGCGTGGTCGACTTCGTCGTCTCCGGCGACGGCGCCCCGCTGCTCGACCTGCTCATGCAGGCCGTCGGCCTGGTCTGCGACCCCGGCTTCGGCCCCACCGACGTCGACGCGGTCATGGACTCCTTGCGCCTGCTCGCGAACTCGCGCGCCGACCTGGAGGGCGTCGGCGTCGTCGTCGGGTTCGGCGCGCGCGAGGTCGACGTGCAACCGCTGCGCGGGCGCTCCCTGGGCAGGGCCGAACTGCCCTCGCCGTACGACGCGTTCGCCATCAGGGCCCGCTTCGGCGTGTTCGAGCGGGCGGGCTCGTCCCCGCACGGCAGCCGGACCGCGCACATGATGACCCTGGACGCCTGCCCGTTCAAGTGCACCTTCTGCTCGGAGAGCAGCGCGGTCAAGAGCCTGCCGACCCGGTTCGCCATCACCGAGTCGCAGGAGGTCGCCCTGCGGGTGCAGCGCCTGGTCGACTGGGGCGCCGAGGCGATGTTCTTCGACGACCCGGTGTTCTGGGGCGGGAACTGGAACGCCATCGCCGACTTCTGCCGCGACCTCAAGGAGCTGGCGGACCGGCCGTGCGAGGACCCCGAGTCCGCCGCGCACGGGCACCGGTCGGTGCGCGACCTGGAGTGGGGCGCGCAGCTCACCGTCGACGTGGTGCTCAACCGGGCCAAGTGGGACGAGGTCGGCGCCGGGCTCGACCTGATGCGCGAGGCCGGGTGCACCTACGTCTACATCGGCATCGAGTCGATGGCCGAGCAGGTCATGAAGCACGTCAAGAAGAACCTGCTGCGCCGCAACCCCGAGCCGTGGGTGGGCAAGGTCCGCGAGGCGCTGGAGAAGATCCGCTCGCACGGCATCCGGGTCGGCAGCTCGGTGCTGTTCGGCCTGGACGGCGAGGACCGGGGCACGATCGCCGAGACCATCGAGCAGATCGGCGCGCTCATCGACGACGGGCTGCTCATCATGGCCAGCCCCAACATCCTCACCTACCACCCCGGCACCGGCATCTCCGCCGAGCACGGCCAGGACGAGCTGGACTACCACTCCCGCAAGGAGAACAAGCCGCCCTACACGTTCTTCGAGGAGGCCTACCCCGACGTGGTCTCCAAGCTGCTGACCGAGGACGACATCTGGTACATCCACGACTCGGCGGCCAAGCGGTGGGGCTCGGTGCGCAACAGCGCGATCGAGGAGAGCGGCGCGGCGTGACGCGGCCCCCGCGCCGGGCAGTTGCAGGAACACGCCACGACCGGCGCCGACGAACAGGACGACGATGCTGAACCCGAAGCTGGACCCGACGCTGAACCCGCCGCTCGCGGTCGACCCCGGCAGCTACTGGGCCCCGTACTTCACCTACTTCCCCGCGCTGTCGCGGTACATCCCGCTCGGCCGCTACGCGCAGGCCGTCCGCCCGCGCGCCTGCGTGCTCGGCGCCTCCGACGGCAAGTTCGCCCTGCCGCTGCTGCGCGCCGGCTGGGAGGTCGTCGGCGTGGAGACCGACGAGCTGTTCCTCGACGGCGGCGCGCTCGACCTGGTCGACGGCCGCCACGAGATCACCGGTCTGCGCAAGCGGCTCGCCGACGAGGGGCTGGAGGACCGCTGCACGATCGTCGAGCAGGACTACATGACCCTGCCCGCCGACGGCGCCTTCCAGTTCGTCATGGGCAGCGGCCTGTGGTCCATGCCCCCCAACCGCAAGCACACCATGCAGGCGCTGTTCGACCACGCCATGGGCATGGTCGCCCCCGGCGGCGTGTTCTTCGCCGACTACCTCGTCGGCCTCACCCCCGAGGACCGGGCGTGCGGCTACTACCCGCCGGTCGCCGAGGTGGACGGCATGATCGCCCGCGACGGCTGGGAGGTCTTCGAGAACGTCGACCTCGGCATCCACGGCGAGAGCCACGTCGGGTTCGAGCAGTGGCACTACCACCGCTACGCCGCCGTGATCGCGCTCCGCTTCCACACCCCGGTGGCGGGGTGAGCGGGCCGCCGCGCCGGGTCTGGGTGCTCGGCGGCTCCGCCAGCGGCAAGACCACGTTCTCCAGGGCCTTCGCCGCCACCACCGGCAGCAGGCACGTGGAGCTGGACCGC
>NZ_JBQGCX010001282.1:0-3206 GCF_052038725.1 Actinosynnema sp. | reverse complement strand
AGAAGATGCCGACGAGCCCGCCCTCGGCGCCGCAGACGGGCAGGGCCGCAGGTCCCGGTCCGGCGGGGTCGGCCGGGCACCGGCCGGGGTGCGTCCGGCGGTCGGGTGGGGCACGGTGTTCGGGTGGCCGCGCGGCCTGCTGGAACACTCGGGGCGGGCCTCCCGGTGGCGACGCGGCGTGGCGCCCGCGCCGCGGAGGGGGACCGGGACCTTGGACCCTGTCAGGCGGGGGCCGGGGCGAGGGATGTTGTGCACGGGTTTGACGGAAGGTGGGTGCGGTGAGCGCACGGGTGTTCCTGGTGGACGACCACGAGGTCGTCCGCGTCGGGGTGAGGGAACTGCTGAACAGCGACGACGAGCTGGAGGTCGTCGGAGAGGCCGGTTCGGTCGCGGAGGCGCTGGCGCGGGTCCCCGCGAGCGGCGCGAACGTGGCGGTGCTGGACGTCCGGCTGCCCGACGGCAACGGCATCGAGCTGTGCCGCGAGCTGAAGTCGCTCATGCCCGACCTGCAGTGCCTGATGCTGACGTCGTTCACCGACGACGAGGCGCTGTTCGACGCGATCATGGCGGGCGCCTCGGGCTTCGTGCTCAAGCGCATCCTGGGCACGGACCTGTGCACGGCGGTGCGCACGGTGGCGTCCGGCCAGTCGCTGCTGGACGCGCGGTCGACGAGCGCGCTGCTCAACCGCATCCGCCGCGAGCGGGAGCAGGGCGACCCGGTCCGGATGCTGACCGAGCAGGAGCGGACGGTGCTCGACCTGATCGGGCAGGGCATGACGAACCGGCAGATCGCGGAGAGCATGTTCCTGGCCGAGAAGACGGTCAAGAACTACGTGTCGCACCTGCTGGCGAAGCTGGGGCTGGAGCGGCGCACGCAGGCGGCGGTGCTGGCGAGCAAGCTGCGCAAGCGGCCCGGCGGGGTCGAGGCGGACTGAGACCGCCGGGACGGGCTGGGGGGCCGAGGGGCGCACCGGGTGGTGCGCCCCTCGCGCGTCCGGCGGGCGCAGGGGCAGGCAAGCGCCGGGTACGGCGGGCGTCAGGTCCGGCGCAGGTCCGGGCCGCGGCGCGGGGAAGCGCTTGCCCGCGGGTCCCCGGTCGGGCTCAGTCCTCGTTCGCGGCGCCGGCCCTCACCCTGCCCCTGGGGCGCCGGGGCTTGTCCTTGAGCAGCTTCTTGTTGGCGTAGAAGGCCCACCCGACCGCGGCGCCCGCGACGACCAGCCACATCAGCGCGGGCGGGAACCAGGTGAAGTGGAACTGGCCCACGACGATCCCGGCGACGACCAGCGCGGAGAAGACCAGGTGCGCCAGGTCGAGCTTCATCTTCAGGTTGACCTTCATCTGCTCCTGCTCGTCCTCGCTCGGGTCGGCGCGCGCGTCCCGACGCGCCGGTGCCGAGCACAGTACAGATGATCAAGAGCGGGAGCGCGGGCCAGGCAGGGCCGAGGCCGGGAGAACCTCCCCAGTGGACGCACTCCCGCCCCCGATCCCCGTTCACACCAGGGGAACCTGCCACGTGACGCGCGTCCCGCCGCCCGCGCACGCCTCCACCGCCGCGCTGCCGCCGAGCCGCCGGGCCCGCTCGTCCAGGTTCCGCAGCCCGCTGCGCGCGACCTTCTCCGGCATCCCGATCCCGTTGTCCACCACCGAGATCGTCAGCTCCCGGTCGGCCTCGATGGTCACCGTCAGCTCGCTCGCGCCGGAGTGCCGCACCGCGTTGCTGACCAGCTCCCGCACCACCGCCTCGGCGTGCTCGCCGACGTGGTCGGGCACCGAGTTGTCCACCGTGCCGTTCATCCGCACGGCGGGCGTGAGCGCCGAGTGCTCGGTCACCTGCGACACGATGTCCAGCAGCCTGCGCCGCAGCCCCGGCTCGTCGTCGGCCGCCTGGAGGTCGAAGATCGTGGTGCGGATCTCCAGCACGGTCTGGTCGAGCTGGTGCACGGCGCTGTCGACCCGCTCGCGCAGCTTGGGGTCCTCGACCCGGTTGAGCGCGCCCTGCAGGCTCATCCCGGTGGCGAACAGCCGCTGGATGACGTGGTCGTGCAGGTCGCGGGCGATCCGGTCGCGGTCCTCCAGCACGTCCACCAGCCGCCGGTTGCGCTGCGTCTCGGCCAGCTCCAGCGCCACGGCGGCCTGCGCGGCGAACGAGGCCAGCAGCGGCACCTGCTCGGCGCCGAACTGGGGCGCGCCCTTGGCGCGGGCGGCCAGCAGCACGCCGGTCACCTGCGAGGCGGTGCGCAGCGGCACCGCGACCCCCGGCCCCAGCTCCAGGCTGGCCTCGCCGAGCCTGCCGTCGAGGTGCTCGAACAGCGCGGGCACCCCGGAGTCCAGCACCTGCTCGGCGAACGTGTCCTCGCCGTCCAGCAGGCCGCCGACGAGCCGGTCGGTGTCACCGCCCGCCGCCGAGGCCATCCGCAGCCGCCGCCCGTTCCTGCCGTCCTCGGCGAGCACGATCAGCGACACCGCCGCGCCCGCGAGCTCGCGGGTGCGCTGGGAGATCAGCCGCAGCGCGTCCTCGGCGGACGCGCCGCCCAGCAGCTCGGCGTTGACCTCGGCGGCGGCCTCCAGCCAGCGCTCGCGCATCCGGGACTTCTCGAACAGCCGGGCGTTCTCCACCGCGACGCCCGCCGCGGCGGCCAGCGCCGACAGCACGATCTCGTCGTCGGGGGTGAAGTCGCCGCCGTCCCGCTTCTCGGCCATGTACAGGTTGCCGAACACCTCGTCGCGCACCCGCACGGGCACGCCGAGGAAGGTCTTCATCGGCGGGTGGTTCGGCGGGAGGCCGACGGACGCCGGGTGCGCGCCGAGGTCGTGCAGCCGCACCGGTCTCGGGTCCTTGATCAGCAGCCCGAGCAGGCCCTTGCCCTGCGGCAGGTGCCCCATGCGGGCGCGCTCGTCCTGGTCGATGCCGACGTGGACGAACTCGGAGAGGTCGTCGCGATTGCCCAGCACGCCCAGCGCCCCGTACCGCGCGCCGACCAGGTCGACGGCGGCCTGCACTATCCGCTGCAGCGTGGAGTCCAGCTCCAGCCCCGTGCCCACGGCGAGCACCGCGTCCAGCAGGCGCTGCATCTTGTCCCTGGTGGAGCCGATCTCGGTGAGCCGCTCCCGCATCTCCTCCAGCAGCTCGTCGAGCCTCAGGCCCGCCAGGAGCCGCTGCGAGGAGGAGTCCTCAGCCGGTCCTGTCACGCCCCCACCCTGTCACG